>NZ_JBWZCH010000006.1:0-235667 GCF_059383435.1 Pseudarthrobacter sp. HLT1-7
CGGGTGGCCTGGGCGTAGTCCGCGGCCAGCCGCACTTTCAGTGCCGCGGTCCGGGCCTCCAGCCGGGCCACGTCCGCGAGAGCGTCCAGGCAATCATCGGCCAGATCACGCACCGGATTGCCGTCCCGCAGCGAACCGGCACCGGACGGATCAACGTCTCCCAGCGAACCGGCACCGGACGGATCAGCGTCTCCCAGCGAACCGGCACCGGACGGATCAGGGTGGTCAGCGCCGGCGCCGATGAAGGCGGCAAGCTCAGCAGCGGACGCGGCGACAGCCGCCAGGGCCGCCCTGCTCTCCGCACTCCACGCTGTCCCGGTATCCATACACAAAGCCTAATAGGGAGCACCGACAATTGGAGGCGGCGGGCCGGGCCCGGGCACTGACTAACGCCCGCGAACCGGAGTCGTCTTCAAAGACGAGGGGTGGCCGCCGGTTTCCGGGCGTCTGACGGGAAATGGTTCCAGCACGCCAACTCCGTCGCGAACCACATGGCGAGAGGCGCCTTGGGTTCGCCCGGTCAGTTTCGCGCGGAGATGGCGATCAACGCATCAACGGTCCGGTCGAGCGGCCGGGTCGTGTCCAGCTCGTGCGTCGCTCCGGCGCGCAACAGCGGCTCCACGTCCGCGATGTCCTGCACGATTTTTGCACGCTCGGCGTCCGACTTTCCGAAGTGGTTGGTGGTCCGGGTCCGCAGGCGTTCCAGAATCACATCGAGAGGTGCGCTCAACAGCACCACCGCATCGAACCGGTCATAGAAAAGCCCCTGGTTAGCGACAGTTCCCAGCACAAAAAGCGGCCCCTGCCGCGGCCGGGACAGCAACCCGTCCATAGAGGGCTCGTGCCACGACGGCTCGCCGCCGAGCACGCGGATCCAGCCGCCGTCGTCGGTGTCCACCGTGTCGAAGCCGCGCCGGGCCAGTTCACTCAGCACCGAAGACTTGCCAACGCCGGACATGCCGGTCAGGAGAACCGCAACCATCAGACCTCAGCCTGCCCGGTCCGAGAGGACGTCCAGGCCGACGCCGGACAGCACCGTGGCAGGGTGCGGCCCGCGGGCGGTCAGCGCCGCGGTCCACACCTCTGGCCACGGCCCCTGCGTCCCGGTCAGGATGATGTTGCCGGGATACCGTCCGGAGAACATGCCCGACTCGGCGAACGCCGCGACGTCCGCCATGGCCCGGCGCAACGCGGCCACCTGGCGGCGGACCAAGGTCAGCCCGGGTTCGTCGCCCACGTTAACAATCAGCACCCCGCGCGGACCCAGCCTCGCCGCGGCCTCGCGGTAGAAGTCCGTGCAGGCAATATGCGCCGGCGCGTCCGGACCGGAAAAGATGTCAAGGATTACGACGTCGAAGCGCAGCTCCGGGGGCAGCCCGGCCAGGGCCTCCCGGGCGTCGCCGATCAGCGTGTGCAGCTCCGTGCCGCCGGGCAGGGGCAGGTGCTGCAGCACAAAGTCCAGCAGTTCCCGCTCCAGTTCCACGGCGTACTGCACGGAGCCGGGCCGGGTTGCCTGGATGTAGCGGGCCAGCGTCAGCGCCCCGGCGCCGAGGTGGAGGGCACTGATGGGCGCACCCCACGGCGCCGCAAGGTCCACCACATGGCCGATCCGGCGCAGGTACTCGTAGAAGATGTCCGAGGGGTCCGCGAGGTTGACATGGGACTGCTCCGCGCCGCCGATGCTGAGCACAAAGCCGCCCTCGGTAAATTCATCCGGCTCGATCGTGGCGTGCTGGCCCGTGGTCCGCAGGAACCGCGGCGCCGCGGCGGATTCCGGCATCCCTAAAGCCTGTCACGCAGGGTCGCGAGCCGTTCGGCGGCCTCTTCGAGGACATCGATCTTCTTGCAAAACGCGAAGCGCAGCAGGCTTCGGGTGCGCTGGGCCCCTTCCGGATGGCAGAACACCGGAACCGGGATCGCCGCGACGCCCACCAGTGCCGGCAGGCGCCGGGCCAGGTCCACGGAGTCCGAGATCCCCAGCGGCGCGGTGTCGACGTTGACGAAGTACGTACCCTGCGGCGTGAAGACGTCCAGGCCGGCCGCGCGGAGGCCCTCGCTGAGGACGTCGCGTTTGTGCCGGAGTGTGCCGGCTATTCCGGCGTAGAACTCGTCCGGCAGGCCCAGGCCCACAGCGATGGCGCCCTGGAACGGGGTGCCGGAGCTGTAGCTGAGGAACTGCTTGACCGTCCGGGCGGCAGCGACGAGGTGCTCCGGGCCGCTGAGCCAGCCGATCTTCCAGCCGGTAAATGAGAACGTTTTGCCGGCCGAGGAGATGGTGAGGGTTCGCCCGGCCGCTCCGGGCAGGGTGGCCACGGGGATGTGCCGGACGCCGAAGGTGAGGTGTTCGTAGACCTCGTCGGTGATGATGACGGCGTCGAACTTGGTGGCGAGTTCGACGACGCGCTCCAGCACCTCCCGGGGGAACACCGCTCCGGTGGGGTTGTGCGGGTTGTTGACCAGGACCACTTTGGTGCGGTTACTGAACGCCGCTTCGAGGGCGTCCAGGTCGGGCATAAAATCCGGTGCCAGCAGCGGCGCGGTGACGTGGCGTGCGCCGGACAGGCCGATGATGGCGCCGTAGGAATCGTAGAACGGCTCGAAGGTGAGGACCTCGTCGCCGGGGCCCACGAGGGCCAGCAGCGAGGCGGCGATGGCCTCGGTGGCGCCGGTGGTGACGATGATTTCGCTCTGCGGGTCCGGGGTCAGGCCGTAGAACCGCTCCTGGTGGACGGCGATCGCCTCGCGCAGTTCAAGGATGCCTTTGCCCGGGGCGTACTGGTTGTGGCCCGCGGCGATGGCGGCCTGCGCGGCCGCCTTGATCTCGGCCGGGCCGTCCTCGTCCGGGAAGCCCTGGCCGAGGTTGATGGCGCCGGATTGCAGCGCGAGGGTAGTCATCTCCTCGAAGATGGTGACCCCCAGGCTGCCGTCCGCGGCGAGCAGGTTGGCGCCCGTCGCGGCACGCTGCCACGGGTACTGGAGCGGAGCGGTCACCGGGTGCCCGCCTGACCTGCGGCGTCCGTGCCGGTGGCCTGGCCCGGTTCTGCCGTCCGGGCGCCGTGCCCCGGTTCAACCGTGCCGGCACCGCGCCCGGTGAATTTGTCCATAGTGGAGTAGATCCCGAACACCTTTCCGCCCACGAAGTCCCAGGCCCGTACCGGCAGGATTCCCCTCAGGACCTTGCCGAGGGCCGCCATGGCCGGGGCGATCAGTTGGGGCTGCCCGGCGGCTGTAGCCCGCCAGGCCCGGTCCACGGCGTCATCCGGGGTCATCAGCGGGGTCATGAGGGGGCCGCGGGCGCCGTCGAACATGCCGGTGGAGATATAGCTGGGGCAGAACGTGGTGACCTTCAGGTGACGGTGGCCCTGCTGCTCCAGTTCCAGCCGGAGCGAGTCGCTCCAGCCGATCACAGCCCATTTGGAGGCGGCATAGACGCTCATCCGCGGGTTGGAGACGGTCCCGGCGGCGGACGCGATGTTCAGGATCCGGCGCTGCCGGCCGCCGTCGGACATCATGGCCGGCAGGAACGCATGGGTGACGTACATGGGGGCCAGCGCGTTGATATTCATGGTCGGGGCGATGTCCCGTTCCGGGCTGTGCTCCCAGAACAGTGCGCCGCGGACGATTCCCGCGTTGTTGACCAGCAGGGCCAGCGGACCCTCCGACGCCGCTTCCGCCGCGGCGTCGGCGATGGACCGGCGGTCCGCGAGGTCCACCGTGCGGACGACGGCGCGCGCCCCCAGGGCGGTCACCTCACCGGCGGTCGCCGCCAGTCCCTCCGCGTCAACATCCCAAAGAATGACGGTAGCGGCGCCCTCGCGGGCCGCGCGGAGGGCGTACAGACGGCCCATGCCCATGGCGGCGCCGGTCACGAGGACCACGCCGCCGGCCACGGTGAAGGGAATGCTCGATGCTGACATCCAGTCATGCTATCCCGGCCGGCGGCACGGATACGGTAGGTTCGGAGCATGAGACGCGCTATCTGCCCTGGCTCCTTTGACCCCATCCACAATGGACACCTGGAAGTCATCGCCAGGGCTGCGGGCCTCTTCGATGAAGTGATCGTGGGCGTCTCTACCAACTACGCCAAGAACTACCGTTTCACCCTCGAGGAACGGATCGACATGGCCAGGGAGACGCTGGCCTCCCTGCGCGGCATCGTGGTGGAGCCGGTGGGGGAGGGACTGCTGGCGGAGTACTGCCGCAAGCGGGGCGTCTCCGCGATCGTCAAAGGCCTCCGCTCCTCCTCGGACTTCGACTACGAACTGCCGATGGCCACGATGAACCGCCAGCTCTCCGGCGTCGAAACGGTCTTCCTGCCGGCCGAAAGCCACTACCTGCACTTGTCCTCCACACTGATCAAGGAAGTTTTCACCCTCGGCGGGAATGTCTCGGAGTTCGTTCCCCGGTCGGTGCTCAAACGGCTCCGCTCGGGCGAGGCGGTTTAGGACCAGCCGCGCAGAGGGTAAGCTTGATCGGTACTCGGCGGCCTGCTGCCGGTTGACGGCCCGGAATTGAGGCTGCTTGCGGTGTGAACCGCGGGCATGTCCCGGTTTGGGTCCGTCCGGAAGTTCAGGCTAAGATAATACGTCGGTCACATGTTCAACAGGAGTTCTCATTAAACGAGATGCTAGTTCGCCCCTGGCGTTCGACGTCAAGGATGTCGGACGTAGTCCGGGAAGCATGTGGACGCTGACGGAACATGTACCCGCACCACGTGATCTGGGTGTGGCGCTCATCGGTGTGCAGGAAGGCTCGGATGTTGGGCTGGATCTGCGGCTGGAGGCCGTACACGAAGGAATTCTGGTATCAGGAACCGTAACCGTCCAGGTGACTGGCGAGTGCGGCCGATGCCTGGATCCCCTTGCGTATGACCAAGAGGTCGAAGTGCAAGAACTTTTCTTCTACGCGGACGCTGAGTTCTCGGATGAAGAGGAAGAAGAAGAGCAACGTCGAGTCGAGCACGATCTGATCGATCTTGAGCCGGTGTTGCGGGACGCAGTTGTAACCATGCTGCCGTTCCAGCCGGTGTGCCGGGAAGACTGCCAGGGCCTTTGCTCCGAATGCGGAGTACGCCTGGAAGACGAGCCGGGGCATCACCACGAGATCGTAGATCCTCGCTGGGCTGCCCTAGCCGACCTGGCTAAGCCTGACCGGCAAAACTGATTTGTAAGTGTTGGACTAGAGAGAAATGAGTTAGCCGTGGCTGTTCCGAAGCGGAAAATGTCTCGCTCAAATACCCGCGCCCGCCGCTCCCAGTGGAAGGCAACTGCCCCCCACCTGGTGAAGACTGTCGAAAACGGACAGGTTACCTACAGCCTGCCGCACCAGGCAAAGGTCGTTACCGACTCGGCTGGCACCGCGCTGTTCCTTGAATACAAGGGCCGCAAGGTCGCAGACGTCTAATCCGCCAACTGGCTTAATAGATGTCTTCAACTGAAGAGCTTCTGAAGCGTCTCGGTGTCACTATTGACGCCGGGACGCTTCGTCTTGCGCTCACACATCGTTCGTACGCCTACGAAAACGGCGGAATCCCCACCAACGAACGGCTCGAGTTCCTTGGTGACTCCATTCTGGGGTTTTCCGTAACGGACGCGTTGTACCGGGATAACCCCACGCTGCCCGAGGGCGATCTGGCGAAGCGCCGCTCCGCCGTCGTCAGCACCCGGGCACTTGCGGGCATCGGCCGCAGCATCGGTCTTGGCGAGTTCATCTACCTCGGACAGGGCGAAAAGCTCACCGAAGGCAAGAACAAAGCTTCCATCCTCGCGGACACCATGGAGGCGCTGATAGGCGCCACGTACATTTCCAACGACATCGAGACGGCACGCCAGCTGGTCATGCGGCTGGTGGGGCCGCTGCTCGCGGACGCTGCCGCGCTTGGCGCCGGCACCGACTGGAAGACCAGCATCCAGGAGCTGGCGGCCAGCCGTCAGCTCGGGACCATCAACTACGCCGTGGAGGGCTCGGGCCCGGACCATGCGCGGGTGTTCGAAGCGATCCTGCGCATCGGCGGCAACGACTACGGCAGCGGCGCGGGAAATTCCAAGAAGGAAGCCGAGCAGGAAGCAGCCGCGGACGCCTGGCGCAGACTTTCCGCACCGGCTGCCGCGGCCAAGTCTCAGACCGGCAGCTAGGCACGGACTGTGCCCGAACTGCCCGAGGTGGAAGTTGTCCGCCGTGGCCTGGTGAGCTGGGTACGGGGCCGGACCATCACCGCCGTCGACGTGCTGGATCCGCGCTCCGTCCGGCGGCACACGCTCGGGCCGGAGGACTTCGCCGGCAACCTCGAAGGCGCCCGTGTCCTTGATGTGGTCCGGCGCGGAAAGTTCCTCTGGCTGCCGCTGGCGGACCCGGGAGCGGGGGATCCCGACGCACCGGCAGCGGAGAAACCCGCCGTCGCGCTGATGGCACACCTGGGCATGTCCGGCCAGCTCCTGATGCAGGACGCCGGCGTTCCGGATGAAAAGCACCTCAAAGTACGCCTGCGGCTCAGCCCGGCGGAGGGCATGCCGGAACAGCTCCGGTTCGTGGACCAGCGGATCTTCGGCGGACTTTTCCTGACCGCCCTGATCCCCACGGCGGACGGCGGTCCCGGCGGCCTCGCGGAAACGCCGCTGCCGCTGATCGCCGCGGAAGCCGCGCACATCGCCCGGGACCCGCTGGACCCGTACTTCTCCTTCGAGGGGTTCTACCGCCGGCTCCGCGCCCGGAAGACCGGCCTTAAACGGGCACTGCTGGACCAGGGGCTGGTCTCCGGGATCGGCAACATCTACGCCGACGAGGCCCTCTGGAAGGCCCGGCTGCACTACGCCCGGCCCACGGACACACTGCGCAGGGCGGAGGCCGAGCGGGTGCTCGACGCCGCCCGGGAGGTCATGACCGACGCCCTGGCTGCCGGCGGCACGAGCTTCGATTCCCTCTACGTCAACGTCAACGGTGCCTCCGGCTACTTCGACCGCTCCCTCAACGCCTACGGCCGCGAAGGCCAGGAATGCAAGCGGTGCGCGGCCGCCGGCCTGGTGAGCACGCTGCGGCGGGACCAGTTCATGAACCGCTCCTCCTACAGCTGCCCCGTCTGCCAGCCCCGGCCAAGGAACGGCCGCTGGTAGGGGAGCCTGCGCCCGTAGTGCTCGGCCAGCCTCGCCAGGCCCTGGTCAAGTGAAACCGCGGGGGCCCAGTTGAGGAGTCTGCGGGTCTCGCGCTGGTCGAACCAGTGGGCGGTGGAGAGCTGCTCAGCGAGGAATCGGGTCATCGGCGGTTCCCCTGCCCGGCCGGCCCGGGTCCAGACCCTCTCCACCACCGATCCTGCCGCCCGCGCGATCCGGCCCGGCACCGTCCACGACGGCGCCGGGACGCCGCCTGCGGCGCAGATTCCCGCCAGCAGCTCGCCCACCTGGCGGGGCTCTCCATTGCTGACGACGAGCGCCGCGCCGTGGATGTGCTCCATGCGGTGCAGTGCGGCGACGATAGCCGAGGCGGCGTTGTCCACGTAGGTGGTGTCGATCAGGGCCGCCCCGGCGTCAAGCAGCGGCAGCCGGCCGCGGCCGGCACGTTCCAGTACCCGTTCCACCAGTTGCGTGTCGCCGGGGCCCCAGACGATGTGCGGGCGCACCGCCGCGACCCGGAATTCCGGCGAGTCCGCCGCCAGCGCCAGCAGTTCGGCCTCGGCCTTGGTCCGGGAATAGTGGCCGTGCGCGCGGGCCGGGTCCGCCGGCTCGGCGCCCGCTCCGGCGATGGCGGCCCCGGAGTTGGCCACGGACGGGGAGGAGACGAACACCAGGTCCCGCACGCCGGCCCCGCGGGCTGCACGGAGCAGCCGGCGCGTGCCTTCGACGTTCACCTCGTGAAAGTCCGCGGCGCGCCCGGTGAAGGAGACCTTCGCGGCCAGATGGATGACGGCCTCGGCGCCCACCACGGCGCGACGGACGGCGTCGTGGTCCGTGACGGACCCGCAGAGGTCCACGGCGCCGTCGACGCTCGCGGGACGGCGCTGGAAGGTGGTGACGGCGTGGCCCTGGCGCACCAGCAGCCGCGCCACTTCCTGTCCGAGCAGGCCGCTCGCCCCAGTCACGAGGACCCTCACGGCTTGCCCGGCCGGCCGCCGGCCAGCACCGCGGAAGCCCACCGGGACAAGCGGGTCCGGTCGATCTTGGCGTTGTGGCGGATGTCGGTGGGCTGGGAGGGGACAACCAGCACGGCGGAGACGCTGACGCCTGCCTCCCGGGCCGCGTGCCGGACCAGCCCTGCGAGCTGCGCCGGGGCAGGACCGGCCCGGCGGGCAGGCGGTACGGTTTCGACGACGGCGACGACGGCCTGCGTCCCGGACGGGCCCACCCCGACGACGGCGGCCAGCCCGACGTCGTCCAGACGCTCGATGGCCTGCTCGGCGCCCACGGGCGTGACCACGCTACCCGGTGCGGTGACAACGTGCGCAAGGCGTCCTTCCACCCAGAGCCGCCCGGCGGCGTCGAAGTGCCCGACGTCGCCGGTGCGGTGCCACCCGGCCGTGCGGCCGCTCTCCCGCTGGGTCAGCCAGAGCCTGTCATAGGCTTCCTTCACGTGCGGGGCGCTCACGAGGATCTCGCCCGTCACTCCCGCCGCCGTGACTGCGTCCGTGACCGAGCCGGTCCCGGGTGCGGTGCCGTCCGCAGCAAGCGGGATGACGGCCACGCGGGCACCGTGCACCGGCCGGCCCACGCACACGCCGTTGCCGGCCCCCGCCATGGTTCCGGCGGCGGCGTCGGCCCCGGCGGCGCGGATCTGTTCGAGGCTGATGTCGGTGACTGGCAGCGCCTCGGTCATCCCGTACGGGGTGTGCAGCGCGGCCCGGGGCAGCAGCCGCGCTACGTCTGCGAGGAGGGCTTCGGCGACGGGCGCGCCAGCGGAGAGCAACAGCTCCACCCGCCCCAGGGTCTGGTGCCCGGCCCGGCTCAGGCCGCCCTGGGTCGCGAGGACGTTGCGCAGCGCCGCGGGGGAAGCGAAGACCACGGTGGCGTCGATGGCTGCGGCAGCGTCCGCCAGCGCGCGGGCCGTCAGGGTGCGGGGAGCGGTCACGTCCATGGCAGGCGTCACGGAGACGGCCCCCAGCGCTGGTCCCAGCAGGGCGAAGGGCGCGAAACCCGCCACCAGGCGTGCGCCAGGGCGGATTCCCAGTGTCGCGGCCACGGTGTCCCTCATCGCGGCCAGCCGCCGGTGGGTGTAGAGCACGCCCTTGGCGGGGCCGGTGGATCCGGAGGTGAAGAGCACGGCGGCGGGGGCGTCCGGGTCCGGAACCTGCAGCGGCGGTGATTTCTTCGCGATGAGTTTGCCCCGGCCGGCGAGGAAGGCCAGGGAGGTCTCGACGGCGAGCAGCCGGCGGCGGGCGGCCGGCAGGTCCCGCACGCTGATTCGCCGTCCGGGCCAGTTGAGTATCGATGCGGCGGCGAGGGCCTTGTCGATGCCGATGAGGAAATCCGGGGTGGCGCCCTTGACAGCGCGGCTCAGGCCGCGGGTGCCGAGGCCTGCATCGGCTACGACCACCACTGCGTCGAGCCGGAGGCAGGCGTAGAGGACCACGGTCAGGTCCACCCCCGGCGGAACCATCAGGCTCACCCGGCTGCCCTGCCGGACGCCGGCTTCCCGTAGTCCTGCCGCGAGCGCGGCAATATTCTGTTCCAGCTCCTGCCAGCTGAGCGAGCGGGCGACGCTGCCGTCCGCGGCCATTTCGGCGACGGCGGTGTCCCTGCCGGCGGGCCCCGCGGCGAGTTCCGTCAGCGGCGCCCACAGCGGCGGTGCGGAAAGGGCGGGGGCGTCGGCCGGGCGGTTGGCGGCGCCTGCCGGACGGCTGTCCGGGTGCTGGCCCAGGCTCTGCCAGGTCAGCCATTCGAAAACGGGCGTGGCGATGTCCCGGTCTTCCGCGACCAGGTGGCCGGCGCCCTCGAAGCGGTGCACTTCCGCGGACGGCAGCCGGCTGATGAGGTCCTTCAGGTACCGGTCCGAAAAGATCGGGTCCCGCGGTCCCCAGAGCATCAGGGCCGGAACCCGCAGCCCATGCAGCCCATCGGCAACGCGGCGCAGTGCCGGGAAGCTCGGGTGGGACGCCCCGGCGGGAATGTCCGCGACAAAGTTCCCCACGCCGGCGCGGCGGCCGGCGCCCCGGTACGGGGCCATAAAAGCGCTGCGGACATCCGCGGCCAGCGGAGGGCGGGCCAGGGAATGCGTCACCCGCAGGAAGGCGTCCGACGTCGTCGTTCCCCAGCGGTGCACTGCGGGGTGCAGGGCAAGCCGCAGCGCCGGCGGGATGCGGGAGCCCGAAGGTTGGTGGACGGCGGTGTTGGTCAGCACCACTCCGGCCAGCTGCTGTGGATGCGCCAGGGCCCAGCCGAGGCTGATCACGCCGCCCCAGTCGTGGCCGACGGTGACCACCGGCCCGCCCAGCCCAAGCGCGGCGGTGAGGTCGCCCAGATCGTTGATCCGGTCCGCCAGACGCCGGAATCTGCCGGTGCGCTCCGAGAAGCCCATATCCAGCTGGTCCACCGCCACCACGCGCCAGGGATGCGCGGGGTCGGATCCGGCGGCCAGCAGGGTCCGCCACAGGTAGGACCAGGTGGGGTTGCCGTGCACGCACAGCAGGGTGCCGGCAGGAGCCAGGCCGCGGCGGGAGAGCTGCGCGCCGTTGTCGAGCAGGTGCCAGCGGCGCACGGTTCCGGGCTCATCCGCGGCGGAGGTGGACGCCACATCTATCTCGCGCGACCACTCCGGGTCGACGCCGGGCCAGTCCGCGGCTACCAAACGATTTCCACCATGGCGGTGTTGAGCCCGGAACCGACCCCCATGCACAGCACGCGGTCCCCGGCTGCGAGGCTCTGCGCTTCGGCGGCTAGGGTCATGGGGAGGGAGGCCGGGCCCACATTGCCCCAGTGCGGGAACGTGATGGGCACCTTGTCCGGGTCCAGATCAATGGCGTCGATGATGGCCTGGGTGTAGGTGGTACTCACCTGATGCGTGACGTAGCGGTCCATCGAGGTCCAGTTCCACTCCGGCTGGGCCTCGTGCCAGGCGTCGACCACCAGCTGCAGGCCGCCGTCAAGCAGGCCCTTGGTATCGGTGGCCATGCCGTCAATGCCGCCCACGCACAGTTCATGGTGCTCGGTGCCGGCGCGCATCACGCCGCCGAGGATCCGGTGCGCCCCCGGGTGCCGGTCCGCCGGGCCCAGGACGGCAGCGGCGGCTCCGGAGCCCAGGGTGAGGGTGGCGAACTCGCGGTTGAAGTCCTCGCGGGTGGTCTCGGGACGCTGCAGCCGGGCCAGAGTGGCCTCCTGCGTTGCCTGGGCATCCTCACCGTTGACAATCACCGCGTACTCGATCTGGCCGGAGTCGATCATGTTGGCCGCCAGGGTCATGCCGTTGACGAATCCGAGGCAGGCGTTGGCTACGTCGAAGTTCATGGCCGACGACGGCAGGTTGAGTCCGTGGTGGATCTTCACCGCGACAGACGGTTCGAGGTTGCGCCGCGTCACGGATGTGTTAATCAGCAAGCCGACTTGGGACGCTTCGATGCCGGAGTCGGCCAGGGCTTTCGCGCCCGCCTCGATGGCGGCGTCGTCGAAGGATGTCCCGGCGGCCCACCAGCGCCGGTGCGTGACGCCGGCCACCCGTTCCAGCAGCTTCGGGGGAAACTTCAGCCGCCGCAGGGTCGAAGCCAGCCTGTGATCGAAATCCGTGGAACTGACGATCCTCGGAGCTTCGACGCTGCTCACCGAAAGCAAGGCGGTGTTGCGGTGCCGGAATGTCGCATTCCCTATCAAGTCAAGCCTCTGTTCGTGTCCGTACTGTGCTCCGGCGGTTGACCGCACCGTCAAGCACAAGCCCAAGAGCTTAACTATGCCCGGTGCAGATCTGTTCCCGCACATGCCGGCCGGGGCCGCTGCGACGGCTCCGCACGGGTTCTGCGCGGAATTGTCACCGCTCCGCAGTAGATTATAGGTAACCGGGGCCGTCCCCGACATCCGCGTCCGTCCACATTATGCGACCGTGAAACCGTGTGCCCAGTCCGCCGAGCAGGAGGCCAGAAACACTTTGCACCTCAAGAGCCTGACTGTCCGGGGATTCAAGTCGTTCGCGTCGGCCACGACTTTCGAATTCGAGCCCGGCGTCACCGCTGTGGTGGGCCCCAACGGTTCGGGCAAGTCCAACGTGGTGGACGCGCTGGCCTGGGTCATGGGCGAGCAGGGGGCCAAGACGCTCCGTGGCGGCAAAATGGAAGATGTCATCTTCGCGGGAACATCCGGGCGCCCGCCACTGGGCCGCGCCCATGTCTCGCTGACCATCGACAATTCCGACGGCGCACTGCCGATCGATTACAGCGAAGTCACCATCTCGCGCACCCTGTTCCGCACCGGCGGCTCGGAATACGCGGTCAACGGCGCCAGTTGCCGGCTGCTGGACATCCAGGAACTCCTCTCCGACTCCGGCCTGGGCCGCGAAATGCACGTGATTGTGGGCCAGGGGCAGCTGGACAAGATCCTGCACGCGACTCCCGAGGACCGGCGCGGCTTTATCGAGGAAGCCGCCGGCATCCTCAAGCACCGCCGGCGCAAGGAAAAAACGGTCCGCAAACTTGAAGCCATGCAGGCCAACCTCGCCCGGCTCGGTGACCTCACCGCTGAGATCCGGCGGCAGCTGACCCCGCTGGGCAAGCAGGCAGAGGTGGCCCGGCGCGCCCAGACCGTGCAGTTCGAGGTCCGCGACGCTCGCTCCCGGCTCCTCGCCGACGACCTCGTCCTGCTCCAGTCGGCCCTGGCGCAGGACGTCGCGGACGAGTCCGGCCTCAAGGCCCGCCGCGCCGTCGTCGAACAGGAACTCGACGACGGCCGGCAGCGCCAGGCGGCACTGGAACAACTCGCCGCGGAGGCGACGCCCAGACTGAACGCCGCGCGGGACAACTGGTATCAGCTCTCTGCGGGGCGCGAGCGGCTGCGGTCCCTCGGCTCCCTCGCCGGAGAACGACGCCGCCTCCTTGGGGCTGCCGATCCGGCCCCGGACACCGGCCGGGACCCCGATCAGCTCGACCAGCAGGCCGCCCGGGTCCGCGAGGAACAGGCCGGGCTGGAGCGTCAGATCATGGACCGCCGCGCTGCCCTGGACGCGGCGGCGGCCGCGAAGCAGGACGCCGAAAACGCCGCCGCCGCCGAGGACAAGCGGCTCGCTGCCCTGCTCCGCGCTGCCGCGGACCGGCGCGAAGGCCTGGCCAGGCTTGCCGGGCAGGTCGGCGCGGCACGGTCCCGGGTCGAGTCGGCCCAGGCCGAAATCGGACGGCTCCGCGAATCGCAGAAAGCAGGGGAGGAGCGCCGGCGGCTGGCCCAACGCGAGTTCACCGCGCTGGAAGCCCAGGTGGCCGGCGTCGAGGACGGCGAGGAAACCCTCGACGCAGACTTCGAGGACGCCAGCGCTGCCCTCGACGCGATCAACGCCGAAATCGATGACCTGACGGCGTCTGAACGCGAAGGCGAGCGGGAACGCGGCGCGCTGGTGGCCCGCCGCGACGCCCTGCAGCTCGGCCTGAACCGGAAGGACGGCTCAGGCCACGTGCTCGCTGCCGGGCTCCCGGGCGTGCTGGGCTCTCTGGCGTCCATGATCACCGTGGAGCCCGGCTTCGAGGCCGCCATCGCCGCTGCCCTCGGCAGCGCCTCTGACGCCGTCGTGGTCCACGATGCCGAGGCTGCCGCCGCAGCCGTCCGGCGTTTGAGGGACGACGACGCCGGCCGCGCCTCGCTGCTGCTGGCTAACGCCTCGCTGCTGCCGGCCGATGCCACAGCATCTTCGGGTGAGGCCGGGCAGCATGCGTCGGGCCGTGAACTTCCGGACGGCGCCCGCTGGGCCGCGCACCTGGTCACGCCTTCCGGGTCCGGCGGCCCTGCCCGCGGGCTGCCGTTGACCGGGCTGGAGTTGACCGGGCTGCTGGCGGGAGTCGCCGTCGTCGACGATCTGGACGCTGCGGCGCGGCTGATTGCTGCACGCCGCGACCTGACCGCCGTCACCCGCGCCGGTGACGTCTTCACCGCCCTGACCATTAGCGGCGGCTCCGCGACGGCGCCCTCGCTCCTGGAAGTCCAGGCCGCCGTCGACGACGCCGCCCGGAAGCTGGGAACGGTGACCGGCGCGCTGGAGCGCAACCGCTTCGCTCTGTCCGCCGCACGGGCCCGGAAGGCCGCGGCGCAGGACCGGGCCGATGCGGCGCTGGAGAAGCTCCACGATTCGGACGCCCGGCTGGCCGCCGTGGCGGAGCAGTTGGGCCACCTCAATTCCGTGCTGCGCAGCGCCGTCGCCGAAAGCGGCCGCCTCGCCGCGTCCCTCGCCAGGGCCGAGGCGAACATCGCCAGCGAACAGGAATCCCTCGACGCCGTGGCGGCCCGGCTCGCCGCCGCCCAGGAGGCACCCGCGGAAGAGGAGCCGTCCCCCGCGCACCGCGATGCCCTGGCACTGGCCGCCTCGCTGGCGCGCAGCGCCGAAATGGAGGCCCGGCTCGCCCTGCGCAGCGCCGAGGAGCAGCTCACGGCAACCCGCAACCGGGCCGCCTCGCTCGAACGCGCCGCAGCCACCGAACGCCGCGCCCGCGAGGACGCCGCCGAACGGGCCCGCCGCCGCCGGCTCCAGGGCCGGCGCGCCGCCGCCGTCGCTGCCGCCGTCGAACGCGTGATCGGCTTCATCGACGTGTCCGTGGAGCTCGCACGGCAGGAGCGGGACGGCGCCGAGGAGCGCAAGGAGCAGCTGGACCGCGGGCTCGCCGGAGTTCGCAGCGGCAACGACGCGTTCGCCCGTGAACTGGCCGAGCTCACCGATTCCGTGCACCGCGACGAGCTTGCCCGCGCACAGCAGCGACTGCGGATCGAAGCTCTTGAACTGAGAAGCGTTGAGGAGCTGGGGCTGACCGCGGACCAGCTCGTCGCCGATTTCGGCCCGGACCAGCCCGTGCCGCTGCCCGCAGGCGAAACGGGGGACAAATGGGCGGCCCTGCGCGCCCCGGTCGATGAGGAGGGCCGCGAGATCGCGGCGGGCAAGCCCTTTGTCCGCGAGGAACAGGAGAAACGGCTCAAGCGGGCCCAACGCGATTTGTCCGCGCTGGGCCGGGTCAATCCCCTGGCACTTGAGGAATTCGCTGCCCTCGAGGAACGCCACCAGTTTCTCAGCACCCAGCTCGAAGACCTCAAGTCCAGCCGGAAGGACCTGCTGGACATCATCAAGGAAGTCGATGACCGGGTGCAGAAGGTGTTCGCGGAAGCGTTCGAGGACACCGCCGCCCAGTTTGTCCGGATTTTTGCCCGGTTGTTCCCGGGAGGAGAAGGCCGGCTGGTCCTGACGGACCCCGCCGACATGCTCACCACCGGCATCGAGATCGAGGCCCGGCCCGCCGGCAAGAAAATCAAACGGCTCTCGCTGCTCTCCGGCGGCGAACGCTCGCTGACCGCGGTGGCACTGCTCGTGGCGATCTTCAAGGCCCGGCCCTCCCCGTTCTATGTCATGGACGAGGTGGAAGCGGCGCTGGATGACACCAACCTGGGCCGGCTCATCACCATCTTCGAGGAGCTGCGCGAATCCAGCCAGCTGATCATCATCACCCACCAGAAACGCACCATGGAGATCGCCGACGCGCTCTACGGCGTCACCATGCGCGGCGACGGCGTCTCCACCGTCATCAGCCAGCGGCTCGGCGCCCAGGTCTGAGCGGGACTGAGGATCCGGCACGGGTCTGAGGCTGCGCCGCCCGGGTCGTTTTTGCCCCCGCGCCGGTTATCTGCGTTTGTGAGAAGCTAGGGGAGTGAACGACATCCTCCCCATTCTCCTGCCCATTCTCGCTGCCCTGGTGGTCCTCGGCGGGCTTATTCCGGTCCTCATGAAGACCCGGCGGAACATCACCAGCTACCCCGGAAAGCGCGACGAGAACGATCCGGTGCAGCCGGGCGCGGGCGGTGGAACCCTTGTTGAGGAACGCCCCGCGCCGCCGCCCGGACGCAGCGCCCCGGCGGGCGCCGAGCTGGACGAGCTCGAAACCGTCGACGTGCCGGACAACGTCGCAGGCCTCGAAACCGTCCCGGTGGACACTCCGTTGCCGGTGGCCGGCCGACTGACCCGGCTGCGCGAACGCCTGGTAAAATCCAACAACATCTTCGGTAAAGGCCTGCTGGCGCTGCTGTCCGCGGACAACATCGACGAGAACGTGTGGGATGAGGTGGAGGAGACCCTCCTGCTGGCGGACCTCGGGACCGAACCGACCATGCAGCTGGTGGACGCGCTCCGCGAACGGGTCAAGGTCCTGGGGACGCGTTCCCCCGAGCAGGTCAAGGCCCTCCTCCGCGAGGAGCTCATCAAACTCGTGGATCCCACGATGGACCGCACCCTGCGGGTGGAGCGCCATGGTGACAAGCCCGCCGTCGTGCTGGTGGTCGGCGTTAATGGCGTCGGCAAGACCACTACGGTGGGCAAGCTCGCGCGCGTGCTGGTGGCCGAGGACAAGGACGTGCTGCTGGGTGCCGCCGACACCTTCCGTGCCGCCGCCGCCGAGCAGCTGGCCACCTGGGGGCAACGCGTCGGTGTCCCTACCGTCAAGTCCGATGTCCACGGTGCGGACCCGGCGTCGGTGGCCTATGAAGCGGTGCAGGCCGGCATCGACCAGGAAGTCGACGTCGTGATGATCGACACCGCTGGACGCCTGCAGAATAAGGTGGGCCTGATGGACGAGCTGAGCAAGGTCAAGCGCGTCATCGAAAAGCTTGCCGAGGTGGACGAGGTGCTCCTGGTCCTGGATGCCACGACGGGGCAGAACGGCCTCAACCAGGCCCGTGTCTTCGCCGAAGTGGTGAACATCACCGGCATTGTCCTGACCAAGCTGGACGGCACGGCCAAGGGCGGCATCGTGGTGGCCATCCAGAAGTCCCTAGGCGTCCCGGTCAAGCTGATCGGTCTCGGCGAGGGCGCGGATGACCTCGCGCCATTCGACGCCGAAAGCTTCGTCGACGCGCTGCTGAACTGACGTCTCGCGGGGAGTCCCTCAACCCTACTGACTCGCAGCAGGGGTTGTGTTCAGCGTTTTGAGCGCTCCAGGTCCTGCGGCTCCTGAGGACTTCGCTAGGCTGTGGGAAGATGCCAGTCAATAGCTGAAGAAAGTACTGAATGACCACCCAAGACCCCACACCCGAACACGCCCCCGAACAAGGGCCCAAGGAAGCGGCGGGAACGAAGCGAACCAAGCGGCGTCTTGTCGTCGTCTCGGCAATTGCGGCTATCGCCTTGTTGGCGTCCCTGATGTTCCTGTTCAGGCCCAGCAGCTCCACGGAGGCAACGAGCGTTCCCTCGACCGCTCCCACGGCTTCGCCTGAACCCACGCCGACGAAGACGCCAGCTCCCGCGCCGGAAGTCCAGTACTACAAGCAACCCGGGCCACCGGCCGGCTCACCCCTGGAAGCAGTTGAGCCACTCAAGGTAAGCGTCTCAAAGGACCTGGTGGGCACCTCTCTGGCCAAAGGCCTGGCCGGAATCTCGCTCGAAGCCACCGACCTGGCCGATCCGGCCCTCGGCAGCAGCAACGCCTCCCTGGTGAAACTGTTCCAAGAAGCAGACCAGCCGGTGCTCCGCTTCGGAGGCAACGCCGTTGACCGCCGCTTCTTCTGGACGTCCACCAACGAGGCGGTCCCTTCCAACTACACGGGAGATAAGGCACACCCGGTCAGGGCCGTGGGTCCCGCGGACCTGGCCCGGGTGAACACGCTGCTGGACGCCGTCGATGCCAAGATTGCCCTCACCGTTGACCTGGGCCACTACGACCCTGCCCGGGCCGCAGACCTGGCCCGCCATGCCACGGAAATCTTCGGTGCGAAGCTGCTCAGCATCACGGTCGGCAACGAGCCCAACGGCTACGGAGCCAACGGTGTCCGCCCCGGCGGATACAGCGTGGAGCAGTACGTCACGGAGCTCAAGGCCTACGCGAAAGCAATCAACGCTGCGGCGCCTGCTGTGCCGATCTCGGGCCCCGGCGCTTACGACCAGACGTGGTGGCAGCCATTCATTGATGCGGACATCCCGCAGAAGAAGATCCTGTCCTTTCACAACTACCCGCTCCACAGTTGCGACGGAAAGGCGGACCCCCAGGCCTCGCCGACCCTGGCGAATCTGATGAACCCCCTGATGCACGTCCGGGCCGAGGACTATCAGAAGGCGGCTCTGAAGGCCGGAAAAGATGCGGGCTTGGAAGTCTGGCTTCCGGAAACCGGCATCGCGGCCTGCCCCGGCTCCAATGAAACGTCACGCACCCACGCCTCCGCCCTCTGGACCGCCGATTACGCTCTCAATGCCGCGCAGTTGGGGATCACGCGGATCGGCTTCCACAGCTCGATGCTGACCTGCAAGGGCGGGCCCCCCATGTCCGCCATCTGCAGCGGCGGGGCGTACCTGAAGCCGGACGGAAATGTTTCCGGCCGGGCAAACTTCTTCGGCATCTCCATGGTCGCGGAGCTGGAGGGCGGAAAGTACCTGAAGCTGGATAACACAGGTGGCGGATTGACGTTCAGTTATGCCTTGCAGAACGCGGACGGTAGTACAACCGTCGCTATCGTCAATCAGAACAACCCCGAAAAGGCCGCGCAGACCGACGTGAGTCTCAAGCTCCCAGGAAAGGCCCTGACCGGAACCATGACGCAGCTCTCCGGACCAAGCTACAAGGCCGAGGACAGTACGGTAATCGACGGGGTAAAGTCAGAACCCATCCCCCTCCCCGAGCGTGCAACCGTCCCGGGCTTCGCCTACGGGTCGGATACCCAGAAGTTCAAGCTTACGGCGGGCACCGTCACCGTCCTGAACTTCAAGTACTAGGCAACTCAAGGAACTGACTCGCAGTTGTGGCCGTTTTGAGCCGCCGTTCTGAGCGCTCAAAACGGCCCCTGCTGCGAGCTGGTGGGCCTTTTCGTTCGTTCGTCGGGGGTCCGGGCGCGTTGGCCGTGCTCTGGGACATGCCCCGCGCCGGGGCCAGCGGGTGGACATAGTGTCATTCTGCCCAGTCGCGGGCGCGAAGAATGGGCATGTCCCGCTGGACTGGATACCGGCCCCAAAGGGACATGCCCCGCGCCGGGGCCAGCGGCTGGACATAGTGTCATTGTGCCCAGTCCCGGGCGCGAAGAATGGGCATGTCCCGCTGGACAGGACACCGCCGCGGCGCGAAAAGGTCCCGGCTCCGTCTGACCCCCGACGAACTAAACGAAAGTGACCGCTAGTTGGGCTTAGCCGCGTGGCCCGCCGGGCGCTGGAACGTTTCCCGCGCCATGAACCAGCCCGCGGCCGCCGCGATCAGGATTCCGCCGGTGACGCCGAAGGCCCAGCCGTAGCCGAGCCGGTCCGCCAGCAGCCCGGCCAGCACCGGCCCCACAATGGCGCCGCTGTCCGCCGTCATCTGGAAGACCGCGAGCACCCGGCCGCCGGAGCGCTGATTGCCGACCACATCGGCGATGGCGGCCTGCTGGGCGGGCCCGAGCAGGCCGGAGCCGATGCCGGCGACGGCGGTCGCCACGAGGAACCACAGCAGTTCGTGGGTGAAACCGATGGCCGCCGTGGCCGTTCCGGTCACCAGCAGGCCGGCAATCATCATCGGCTTCCGGCCCAGCCTGTCCGCGAGGCGGCCGGAGAACGTCAGCGCCACTGCGTTCGCCGCGGCGAACACGGCCAGCGCATAGCCCGCCGCTTCGGGCCCCGCGGAGAGGGCGGCCACCGCGAACAGCGGCACCGTGGCCATCCGCACCCCGAACGTCGCCCAGCCGTTGGCGAAGCTGGAGAACAATCCCGCGCGGTAGGCGCTGTCCCGCAGCGCTTCGCGGAGTTCCATGGCCGGCGCAGTCCCGCCCTCAGGGCGGGACCCGGCCGGAACATGGCTGAGCTGGGTCTGCACCACAATGGCAGCCAGCACCAGGGCCGCCGCGTAGGCCAGGAACGGCACGCGGAGGCCGAAGCTCGCGAGCAGTCCGCCCACAATCGGCCCGCAGACGTTGCCGATCAGGAAGGCCGAGGCATACGCCCCGGCGACCCGGCCGCGGCTTTCGGGCGGCGCCAGCCGGACCACCAGCGCCATCGAGGCCACCGTAAACATGACCGAACCCGCGCCGCCCAGGCCCCGGAACACCAGCAGCTGCCAGTAGTCCTGCGCGAAGGCGCAGGCCGCCGTCGACGACGCAACGACCAGCAGCCCGGCCACATAAACCGGCCGTTCACCGAGCCGCACGATCAGGGCCCCTCCCGCCGGCGCGAACACGAGCCGCATCAACGCGAAAATGCTCACGATGATGGCCGCCTCCGTATTGCCGACGCCGAACGTGGTTGCGAACTGGGGGAGCACCGGCGCCACCAGGCCGAACCCGACGGCGATCAGGAAGGCCGCGACCAACATCACCTTGATGTCGCGCGGCAGCCGGTCCCCGCCGGGTTGACCGGAGCCCGCCTGGGGCCGGGCGGCAGCGGGTTGGGGGGTCTTACTCATGGGTGGTCTTCCTGGCGGTGGGGGGGGAGTTGGGCGAAGCGGCCCGATTATCAGCGTGAAACATAACCGTAACAAGGACGATATGCACCATTTACTTCCGGGAGGTTCTTGTAACACCCCGGCAATCTAAATCCTCCGCCGGCGAAACACGGCCCGGCCAAACTCTTCTTAGAACGCAAACCGCGTAGAGGCACGCGGAAAACTCCGCAAAAGCAAATTCGGATCGCATCCAAGCAAGGGAGGACGTGCACCATGGAACTTACCGCAGGTCACGTATGGCTGATGGTGGCAGCGGCACTCGTGCTGTTCATGACACCAGGACTCGCATTTTTCTACGGCGGCATGACACGCGCCAAGGCAGCACTGAACATGATGATGATGAGCTTCATCTCCATCGGCATGGTCGGAGTGGTCTGGGTGCTCTGGGGCGCCTCGATGAGCTCCGGCGAAGGCTTTATGCAGATTGTCGGCAACCCCTTCGCCACGTTCGGGCTGGAGGGCGTCACCACCCCCGACGGACTCATCAAGGTGGGCTACGCAGCAACCTTCGCCATCATCACCGTGGCCCTGATCAGCGGCGCTATCGCCGACCGCGCCAAGTTCGGCGCCTGGACGGTGTTCGTCCCGGTCTGGGTCACGCTGGTCTATTGCCCGCTGGCCTACATGGTCTGGGGCGGCGGGCTGTTCGGCCCGGAAGGCGCCATCGGCCAGGCCCTGGGCCCCGCGATTGACTTCGCCGGCGGAACGGTAGTCCACATCAACGCCGGTGTTGCGGCCCTGATCCTCGTGCTGATCATCGGCAACCGCAAGGGCTTCGGCAAGGACCCCAACCACCGCCCGCACAACATCCCGTTCGTGATGCTGGGTGCCGCCATCCTCTGGTTCGGCTGGTTCGGTTTCAACGGCGGCGCAGCCACGACGGCGGAGCAGGGCGGCCTGATCTGGGTGAACACCCTCGCGGCTCCGGCCGCGGCCATGCTCGGCTGGCTCATCACCGAACGCATCCGCGACGGGCACCCGACCTCGCTCGGTGCGGCCTCCGGAGTAGTTGCCGGCCTCGTCGCCATCACCCCGGCCTGCGCCAACGTCAGCCCGGTAGGTGCCCTGTGCCTCGGAGCCGTCGCAGGCGCAGCCTCCGCACTAGCCGTCGGACTCAAGTTCCGCTGGGGCTTCGATGACTCGCTCGACGTCGTCGGTGTCCACCTGGTCTCGGGCATCATCGGCACCGTGGCGCTGGGCTTCATCGCCCTCCCGGTCGAAGGCATCGGCGGCGGCCTCTTCTACGGCGGCGGCCTCGCCCAGCTCTGGGCCCAGCTCGCAGTGGCCGGCATCGCCATCGCCTACTCGGCAATCCTGACCGCCGTGATCGCCCTGGCCATCCACAAGACGATGGGCTTCCGGGTCTCCCAGGAGCAGGAAGTCGTTGGCGTGGACCTCAGCCTGCACGCCGAGACGGCCTACGAGTTCGGCGTCGGCGGCCATGGCGGAAGCTTCCAGCCGCTGCATGAACTGATCACCGGTCGGCCCGCCGCCGACGGGGCAGCAGCCCCGGTAGACGCGGCGTCCAACGGCAAGAAGACCGCAGCAGCAGGCAAGGAAAGTGTGGGGGCATGAAACTGATCACAGCAATCGTCCGGCCGGAAAAGCTCGACGCCATCCGCGAAGGACTCGAAGCCTACGGCGTGCAGGGCCTCACGGTCAGCGCGGCGAGCGGCTACGGGCGGCAGCGGGGCTACACCGAGGTGTACCGCGGCGCCGAGTACAACGTGGACCTGCTGCCCAAGATCCGGGTCGAGGTCCTGGCCACCGACGAACAGGCGGACGACATCCTGGATGTCATCATCGCCAGCTCGAACACCGGCCGGGCCGGTGACGGCAAGGTCTGGACGATGGACGTGTTCGAGGCGGTACGGGTCCGCACCGGCGAGCGCGGATCGGCCGCCATCTAGCGCAGGCTTTGAGCAAGCGCCAGATCAGAAAGCGGGCCGGGTACCTGGACAGGTAACCGGCCCGCTTTAGTGCGTCCAACCGCCTGAAGCGAGGACGACGGCGGTCAGGCCGGCCAGCCCTCCGGCCCCTCGCTCCCGGCAGCGTACTCCTGAAGCGGCACGCTGTCCCGGGCCCAGGCCTTGAGGACGGGTTCGAGGATCCGCCAGCAGTCCTCTGCGGTGTCGGCCCGGACGGAGAGCAGCGGATCGCCGGTGAGGACGCCTTCCAGGACTTCGCCGTACGGCAGCAGTTCGGACGCGCTCAGCTCGGCCTGGAGCGTGGCCCGGTCCAGGCTCAGGACGTTGCCGGGGCCATTCACGTCGACGTCGAACTGCAGTGTGTCCGGGCCAAAACCGATCCTGAGCTGGTTGGGGGAGTCCACCCCGGTGAAACCCCGGGGCAGGTGCGGCACCGGCCGGAAGGTGACCACGGCTTCCTTGCGTTTGATGCCCAGCGCCTTGCCGGAGCGCAGGATGAACGGGACGCCCTGCCAGCGCCAGTTATCGATCCCCACCTGGACCTCGGCAAGCGTCTCGGTGCCCCGGGCCGCGTCCACGCCGTCCTCCTTGGCATAGTCCGGAACCTTCCGGCCGTCGCTGGAGCCGGCGGTGTAGCGGGCACGGCGTGTGCTCTTCGCGTAGGGCGCCTTGATGCTGCTGGCCCGCAGCACGGTGGCGACGGCGTCGCGTAGATCCCGCTCGTCCACTGACGCCGGGGGTTCCATCGCCATCAGGGCCATGATCTGCAGCAGGTGGCTCTGGATCATGTCGCGCAGGGCCCCGGCGCCGTCGTAGTAGCGGGCGCGCCCCTCCAGCGCGAGGTCCTCGTCGAAGATGATCTCCACCTTTTCGATGTGCTCACGGTTCCATACGGGCTCCAGGAAGGTGTTGGCGAAGCGCAGCCCCAGGATATTGAGTACCGTCGCCTTGCCCAGGAAGTGGTCCACCCGGTGGATGTGGTCCTCCGGGACCAGCGCGGCCAGGGTCGTGTTGAGGTGCCGGGCGGAGTCCTCCCCTGAGCCGAACGGTTTCTCCATCACCAGCCGTGTCCCCGCGGGGACCTGCTCCGGCGTCAGCGCCTCGCAGGCGAGCTGGCTGATCCTTGGCGGCAGCGCGAAGTAGACCGCCACGGGACCCTCGAGCCGCGCCAGCAGCCCGGCCAGCTGCCCGTCCGCCGTGACGTCCAGCCGGTGGTAGCTGGTGGTGTCACGGATCCGCTTCAGTTCCCGCCGGCCGTAGGCCTCGGCTTGGGAATTGGCGTCGGCGAAGGACTCCTCGACGCGGTCCCGCCACTGTTCCGGCGCCCACGGATCGGATCCGGCGCCGACGAGCGTCAGGCCTTCGGTGTGCCCGCGCGCCACGAGCCGGGCCAGCCCGGGGAGCAGCAGCCGGCCGGTCAGGTCGCCCGAGGCGCCCAGGATGAGCAGTGTTTTCACAGGTGTTTGGCTGGTCACGTAGCCAGCATGCCATCTTGAAGGCGCGTCTTGGTACCCTAGATAGTCGAGTCCCGTTGTCGAGGCGGTTCGTTCAGGCGAACATCAGCCGCGACGCTGGCGTGCCGGACCGGCCGCCATCTGAAGATCCACTGAAAGAAGTGCACGGCGCGTGTTCAATTCACTCTCTGACCGGTTGACAGCAACCTTCAAGAACCTCCGTGGCAAGGGCCGCCTGACCGAGGCGGACGTTGACGCTACCGTCCGCGAGATCCGGCGTGCCCTGCTGGACGCCGACGTTGCCGTGCCCGTGGTCCGCGAATTCACCGGACGTGTGCGCGAGCGTGCTCTCGGCGAAGAGGTCTCTGCCGCCCTGAACCCCGGCCAGCAGATCGTGAAGATCGTCAACGAGGAACTCATCGAGATCCTCGGCGGTGAAACCCGCCGGATCCGCCTCGCCAAGACCGGTCCCACGGTCATCATGCTCGCCGGCCTCCAGGGCGCCGGTAAGACCACCCTCGCCGGCAAACTCTCGAAATACCTCAAGGCCCAGGGCCACAGCCCCATGCTGGTCGCCTGCGATCTGCAGCGACCCAACGCGGTCACCCAGCTCCAGATCGTCGGCCAGCGTGCCGGCGTGCCGGTGTTCGCCCCGCACCCGGGCGCCACCTCCACCGAGCTGGATCACCCCGCCGGCGACCCGGTGTCCGTCGCCCGCGCCGGTGTCGAGGAAGCCCGCCGCACGCTGCACGACGTCGTGATTGTGGACACCGCGGGCCGTACCGGCGTCGACGCCGACATGATGGAGCAGGCCCGCCAGATCCGCCAGGCCATCGTCCCGAACGAGGTCCTGTTCGTGATCGATTCGATGATCGGCCAGGACGCCGTCAACACGGCCCTTGCCTTCGATGAAGGCGTCAATTTCACCGGAATCGTGCTCTCCAAGCTCGACGGCGACGCCCGCGGCGGTGCCGCGCTCTCCGTCGCGTCGGTGACCGGAAAACCCGTGATGTTTGCGTCCACCGGCGAGGGCCTGGACGACTTTGAGCTCTTCCACCCGGACCGCATGGCCTCGCGGATCCTGGACCTCGGTGACGTGCTCACCCTGATCGAGCAGGCGGAGAAGTCCTGGGACAAGGACGAAGCGGCCCGGATGGCGCAGAAGTTCGCCGACCAGGAAGACTTTACGCTGGACGATTTCCTCGCCCAGATGCAGCAGATCCGCAACATGGGCTCCATGAAAAAAATGCTCATGATGATGCCGGGAGCGCAGAACATCCGGCAGCAGCTCGAACAGTTCGACGAACGCGAAATCGACCGTGTCGAGGCCATTGTCCGCTCCATGACGCCGCACGAACGGGTAGCTCCGAAGATCATCAACGGCTCCCGCAGGGCCCGTATTGCCCGCGGCTCCGGCGTGCACGTCTCCGAGGTCAACGGCCTGCTGGAGCGCTTTGCCCAGGCGCAAAAGATGATGAAGAAGATGGCGGCCGGCGGCGGGATGCCCGGTATGCCGGGGATGCCCGGTACGGGCGGCGGCGGCGCCCGCAAGGGTGCCAAGAGTGCGCCTAAGAAGAAAGCCCGCTCCGGCAACCCGGCCAAGGCCGCACAGGAAGCCAAGGATGCCGCGGCCCGGCGTGCCGCCGGACCCAAGGCACTGCCCACCGGGGCGGCATTCGGCCAGCAGGGCGCGGACTTCGATCCCTCCCAGCTGAACCTTCCGAAAGGCTTTGACAAGTTCCTTGGCGGCAGCAAATAGGCGCTGCCGGCCGAGATGTCGGCGGCCCGTCCTCGGACCGGTGTCATAGGGTTGGACCATGTTCAAGCAGCGCGTAGTCTTCGTCCACGGAGCGGGCAGCTTCGGCGCTGCCGCGTGGCCGAAACAGCACGGAATGGCGCTGAACTACGACGCGCTGTTCCTGCGCCGGCACGGCTATGACCCCGCCGCCGAGCCGCTGGAAACGGACTTCGCCGCCGACGCCGCCATCGTCCTCGGTGCCCTGGCCGACGACGGCCGCGGCGAGGCCGGCGGCCACGTGGTGGCGCATTCCCAGGGTGCCATCGCCGCGATGATGGCCGCCGTCGAACGCCCGGATCTGGTGCACTCATTGACGCTGGTGGAACCGGCCTGCCTCTCGCTCACCGCGGAACTTCCGGCGACGGCCGCGCACCGCGCCCTGATGCAGCCGCTTTTCGAGGTCCGCCGGCACCTCAGCGATGAGGACTTCCACCGCGAGTTCGTCCGCCGGGTGTTTGCGGCCCACACTCCGGCGCAGGCAACCCTTGGTTCCCCGGACCCGGAAGACCAGCGGGAGGCCCGCCGGCTGCGGCTGCAGGCGCCGCCCTGGGAAGCCCCGCTGCAGATCGTCCCCGGCGTGCCCACCCTGGTCCTGACCGGCGGCTGGGAACCGCTGTATGAAGAGATCGCCGGCTACCTGCGGGAAACCGGTGCCCTGCACCGCACCGCGGCGGGCGGGCACCGGCCCCAGGACTCTGCTGAGGGAAACCGGCTCATCCGGGCGTTCATCGCCGGGGTCAGGCGGCGCCAGCACGCCCAGGCGTCCTAAACGGCCGGGGGTCCGCCCACGGAAGGCTCCGGCAAATAGACCTTGCCGCCGGAGGCCAGGAACTCCTTGCTCTTCTCCCGCATCCCTGCGGCCATTCCGGCGAGGGCCGCCTGGGAGTCCGCTGAGCCGAATTCGTCCCGGATGTCCTGGCTGATCCGCATCGAACAGAACTTCGGCCCGCACATGGAACAGAAATGTGCCGTCTTGGCCGGTTCCGCCGGCAGCGTCTCGTCGTGGAACGCCTCGGCTATGACCGGGTCCAGCGACAGCGCGAACTGGTCCCGCCAGCGGAATTCGAAGCGGGCCCTGGACAGGGCATCGTCACGTTCGTGGGCGCCGGGGTGGCCTTTGGCGAGATCGGCTGCATGGGCTGCGATCTTGTACGTGATCACACCGGTCTTCACATCGTCCTTGTTGGGCAGTCCGAGGTGTTCCTTGGGTGTCACGTAGCAAAGCATCGCGGTGCCGTAGCGGGCAATCTCCGTGGCCCCGATCGCCGAGGTGATGTGGTCGTAGCCCGGCGCGATGTCGGTGACCAACGGCCCCAGCGTGTAGAAGGGGGCGCCCTTGCAGAGTTCCTGCTGGCGTTCCACGTTTTCCCGGACGAGGTGTAGCGGTACGTGTCCGGGGCCCTCCACCATGACCTGCACGTCATACTCCCAGGCACGTTGCGTGAGTTCGGCCAGGGTGTCCAGCTCGGCGAACTGGGCAGCATCGTTCGCGTCCGCCGTCGCCCCCGGCCGCAGCCCGTCCCCGAGCGAAAACGCGACATCATAGCGGGCAAAGATTTCGCACAGCTCACCGAAGTGGGTGTAGAGGAAGTTCTCCTGGTGGTGGGCCAGGCACCAGCCCGCCATGATCGCGCCGCCGCGGGAGACAATTCCGGTGACCCGGTTGGCCGTCAGCGGCACATAGCGCAGCAACACCCCGGCGTGGATGGTCATGTAGTCCACCCCCTGCTCGCACTGTTCGATCACGGTGTCCCGGAAGATCTCCCATGTGAGGGCATTGGCCTCGCCGTTGACCTTCTCCAGCGCCTGGTAGATCGGCACCGTGCCGATGGGTACGGGAGAGTTGCGGATGATCCATTCCCGGGTGGTGTGGATGTCGTCGCCGGTGGAAAGATCCATCACAGTGTCCGCGCCCCACTGCGTGGCCCACTGGAGCTTGTCGACTTCCTCCGCGATGGAGCTGGTCACGGCCGAGTTGCCGATGTTGGCGTTGATCTTCACCAGGAAGGCTTTGCCGATGATCATCGGCTCGGATTCGGGATGGTTGACGTTGCTGGGAATGATGGCGCGCCCCGCCGCCAGTTCGGAGCGGACCAGTTCGACGTCGCAGTTCTCGCGCAGCGCGACGAACCGCATCTCAGGCGTGACGACGCCGTTGCGGGCGTAGTGCATCTGGGTCACCGTCCGGCCGTCGACGGCGCGGCGCGGGACCGGGCGCGTGCCCTGCCACTCGGCCGACGCGGCGCCCCGGCGCACGGCCGACTTTCCGTCGTCGAGCAGGGTCCGTTCCCGGCCGGTGTAGGGTCCGGTGTCCGCCCTGGCCTCGATCCAGGGGCCGCGGAACGGCTCCAGCCCCCGGACCGGATCGCTCCCGGGACCGGCGGTGCGGTACACCCGGAACGGCGGATTCGCTACGCCGCCCGGTGAATCCGCCAGCTTGATTTCCGTCACCGGGACGCGGATGCCGTGCTCGTCATCCGTGGTAAACGCCAGAGAGCGGGATTTCAGCGACTGGGTGGGGGCCGTGGGCTGACATTGGCCTGGCTGATTTTGGACGTGGCTGTGCTGTGTCAATTGCGTATTCACGGAAATACTCACTTCCTTCGCCGGCATTACCCGGACAGGTTCAACGGTCGCAAGCTGCTTCAGCCCGATCTCAGCCCCTGCAAGGGCACCCGTGTGGTCGTAGACGAAGCTATCACAGGGCTTCGGCGCCCGGCCGCGTGTGACGGCGCCGAGGGAGGCCGCGGTGCTAGCGTGGCATCGTGACTCAACCCAGGGCCGTGCCCCGCGTCAGGACGGCGACGCCGGAAGACCTCGCGGCGCTGCCGGTTCTCGAGGCAGCGGCCGACCGTCTCCTCGCATCGGAGTTAGCGCACCACGTGCTTCCGGCCCCGGAGCTGGCGACGCCGATTGAGCCGCTTTTTATGCTGGTCGCCGGAAACCCGCCCGTGGGTTTCGCCCGCGTTGACGAAGTCGGCGGCCAGGCGCACCTGGAACAACTTTCGGTGTATCCCGACTTTGCCGGGCGCGGGATCGGACGGTCCCTTGTTGAGGCGGCCATCGACGCGGCGAGGGGCCGTGGCTATGAGTCGATGTCGCTTTGTACTTTTGCGGACGTTCCGTTCAACGCTCCGTTTTACGCGAGCTGCGGCTTCGAGGAAGTTGCCGAGCCAGGGAAGGCGCTGGCGGCACTGCGTGCCCGCGAGGCGAAGCTGGGGCTGGATGCCCTGGGCCGGCGGATCGCGATGCGGATATGGCTTTAAGCTTCAGGCCATGACCAGCAGGCCGTCACGGATCGGAACGCCGGAACCCTCCTCGGACGCCGCCCCGGCGGCCCCGCAGCAGCCTGGCCACGCTGCACGAGCTCAAGCACAGCGTGCTGCGCGGAAAACCGGTCCGCCAGGAACAGAGGCGGGCACAGGAATAAATTGAAGCTTCAAGTAATTATCCTAGTGAACAGGTCATCGAAGGTCGATGGCCGCCTAAGCACCGGAGCGATCACATGACTGCAGCAGCCAGCACCCGGGATCTTCTTCCCGCCGAACTCACCATGGGCACCGTGATGCTCAAGGTCGGCGACCTGTTGCTCATGACGGACTACTACCAGCGCGCCCTCGGCCTGGACATCGTGGCCGAGCAGGACGGCGGACTGTACCTCGGACGTCGGCAGAAGCCGCTGGTCCACCTCGCCCCGGCGCCCGGGCTCAGCGTCCCGTCCCGCGGCGAAGCCGGCCTCTTCCACACTGCGCTGCTGTTCGAGGACCAACCTTCTCTGGCCGCGACTGTCGCCACCGCCGCCCAGTATGAGCCCCAGTCCTTCACCGGCAGCGCGGACCACCTCGTGAGCGAGGCCTTCTATTTCACCGATCCCGAAGGAAACGGGATCGAGCTGTACTGGGACCGTCCCCGCGATGCGTGGTCCTGGGACGGCAGAAACGTGGTCATGGACAGCCTGGCCCTCCCGCCGCAGCGCTACCTCGACGAGTTCCTCACCGAGGAATCCGTGGCCGGGCAGCGCGACGCCGACGCCGGCATCGGCCACGTCCACCTGCAGGTGGGCGACGTCCAGTCAGCCCAGGACTTCTACGTCGGAACCCTCGGGTTCGAAAAGACGGCGGGCTGGCATGGGCAGGCGCTGTTCGTCTCGGCCGGCGGTTACCACCACCACATGGCCATGAACGTCTGGAACAGCCGCGGCGCCGGACCCCGACGGGACACCCTGGGCCTCGGCGAGGTGCTGATCGAGGTGCCGGCCGGCGACGATGTGGGCGCCCTCGCCGACCGCCTCAAGACCGCGGGAGTGGAGTCCCACCACACCGGCGCCGAACTGCGTTTTGAGGACCCGTGGCGCAACCGCATCCGCGTGGCCGTTCGCTGAGCCGCCGCGGGAATCCCCACTGCAGTTACCCACGGCCGCAGTTGTCTCTGGGACATGTCCACCGCGTGCGGCCGGAAATGGACATAGTGGCTGTATGTCCATTGCTCAGGGTGAGGTGAGGACATGTCCATTTTTCGCCGTCGACACCGGGGGCATGTCCAGTCCTCGGCGGGGCAGGGCTGAAGCGACTAGGCTGAAGCGACGCCGAAAACAGCGGACCAGCGCCGCCGAACATAAGGACGAGATCCATGGGATTCACCGAAATCTTTGTCTCCACCCACGATGAAGCCCTCAAGCGCGCGGCCGCCCTCGACGGCGGGGATGCCGCCGGGGAGGGGTCCGTCCGGATCCCGGACATCAGTGACTTCGAAGTCGAACGGCTGGGTGACCTGGCCGGGACCGCCGTCCACGCCGCCGGTGCCGACTACGGGCTCGCGATGGTGGACGTGGCGAGCGACTCCCTGCTCGGCGTCCCGCCGGCTATGCTCCGGGCCCTCGCCGATCTCCTCAGCTACGAGACCGAAGGTGAAGGCGACGTCCTGGCGGACGTGGCTGAAAGCTGGGCCGCCGAGGAGGACATGCCCTTCGGTGTGGACCAGGCCGCCCGCTACGTCCGGCAGCTCGCCGAACTTGCTGCCGGCGTCGATCCCGCCACCAAGTCCGGGCTGTATGTTTGGACGTCCTGACAGGCCGTTAGGCGGCAAAATGGAGAGGCTGCGGGTGTCAAGTCGAAATCCCCGCGCTGATCTGGCACAATGGACGGGTACTTGATCTGCGTGGCCCCTCTCTCCGCGTCCGGATCTTGTCCTTTTAGAGCCCCCTAGTATGGCCCGCCCCACGGGTGCAGAACGCCGGGATCGACCCCGTTTTAGAAACAGGAGTGACCACTAAAGTGGCCGTAAAAATTCGCCTTAAGCGCTTCGGCAAGATGCGCGCACCGTACTACCGCATTGTCGTCATGGACGCACGCTCCAAGCGTGACGGCCGTGCCATCGAAGAGATCGGCAAGTACCACCCGACCGAAGAGCCCTCGTACATCGAGGTCGACGCGGACCGTGCCCAGTACTGGCTCGGCGTCGGCGCACAGCCGTCCGAGCAGGTTGCCGCGATCCTCAAGATCACGGGTGACTGGCAGAAGTTCAAGGGTCTCCCGGGCCAGGAGGGCACCTTGAAGACCAAGGCTCCCAAGCCTGCCTTTGTTACCCCGGAAAAGGGTTCCGTGATCATCCCGGAAGCCATCACCAAGAAGGCCAAGAAGGACGACGCAGCCGAGGCCCCCGCCGACGCCGCAGCAGAGACCACCGAGGCTGAGTAACTTGCTGGCAGAAGCGCTCGAACACCTGGTCCGCGGGATCGTTGACAGCCCTGAGGATGTCAAGGTCAGTGCGAAGAACAACCGCCGCGGGGACACCCTCGAGGTGCGCGTTCATGAGGACGACCTCGGACGGGTGATCGGACGCCAGGGCCGCACCGCACGCGCATTGCGCACTGTGGTGGCAGCGCTGGCGGACGGCGAGCCGGTCAGGGTCGACGTCGTCGACACCGACCGCCGCCGGTAACGCTTCCAGCACCACTTGTCTTGAGCCCGGCCCCTTCACCAGATAATGGTGGAGGGGCCGGACTGTTTTCCCCGTACATCCAGCCGGCAACAGGCCGGCACGGAATCACCAACCCCGAACAGAGGAACAGATGCAGCTTCAGGTGGCACGAATCGGCAAGCCCCACGGCATCCGCGGCGAAGTAACCGTCCAGGTGCTCACCGACGCACCCGGGGACCGCTTCGTCCCGGGCACCCGGTTCGTGGTGGAACCCGCCTCAGCCGGACCGCTCACCATCATCAGCGCCCGCTGGAACAAGGACATCCTGTTGCTCGCCTTCGAGGAGATCGAGACCCGCAACGAAGCGGAAACCGTCCGCGGCGCGAAGCTGTTTGTGGAAACCGAAGACCTCGACGACGATGACGACGACGAGGGCTGGTACGAGCACGAACTCGTTGGCCTTGACGTCCGCGTCGGTGACACGGTGGTGGGCAAAGTCTCCGGCCTGAACACCCTCCCGGTCCAGGACCTGATCGTGGTCACCGCGAACGACGGCACCGAAGTCCTGATCCCTTTCGTGGAGCAGATTGTCCCCGAGGTCAACGTCGGAGAAGGCTTCATCCTCGTGACCCCGCCGCCGGGACTCTTTGAGGTCAACGCCGACGACGACGCCGGGTCCGCTGACACGGCGAAGTCCGCCGGAGCCGCGAAGTCAACAGGCGTCGCGAAGTCTGCGGACGGCAGCACGGCCGAAGAAGGCGCCGGCACCGGGAACAACGCCTAAATGCGGATCGACGTCGTCAGCATCTTCCCGGACTATCTGGCACCCCTGGCGCTCTCGCTGATCGGTAAGGCCCGTCAGGACGGGCTGCTGGAGCTGAACGTCCACGACCTCCGGGACTTCACCACGGACCGGCACCGGAGCGTGGATGACACCCCGTACGGCGGCGGCGCCGGCATGGTCATGAAGCCCGAGCCCTGGGCCCAGGCCCTGGCCGCAGTGGCCGCTGCCCGGCCGCCCGCGGCCGGGCCCAACGCGGCGGCCAAACCGGTCCTCATTGTGCCGTCGCCGGCGGGGGAGCGGTTCACCCAGGCCACGGCCCATGAACTCGCCGGGGAGGACCGGCTGGTCTTCGCCTGCGGACGTTACGAGGGCATCGACGAACGGGTGCTGGAATGGGCCGCCGGCCACTTCACCGTGCGGCCCGTGAGCCTGGGGGACTACGTCCTCAACGGCGGCGAAGTGGCCGTGCTGGCCATGGTGGAGGCCATCGGCCGGCTGCTGCCCGGCGTCGTCGGCAATCCCGAATCCCTCGTGGAGGAATCCCATGCGGACGGGCTGCTGGAGTACCCCGTCTACACCAAACCCTCCAGCTGGCGGGACCGCGACGTTCCGGCCGTGCTCCTGAGCGGCAACCATGGCAAGATCGCGCAGTGGCGCCGCCACGAGCAGTACCGGCGCACCGCCGAGCGCCGTCCGGACCTGCTCGCGGAGTTCGACGCCGGCACGCTGCCCCGCGCGGACCGCACGGCCTTCGCGGACCTCGGGTACGACGTCGTCGACGGCCGGCTCAGGCGCCGCCCGGAGGTTGACGGGGAATCCGCCTGACCCGGATTGGCTGGAAGGCCGCGGATGTGGCAAAATTAGTGCTTGTGCCTGCTGGGTTGCGAACCTGCCACAGGGGGAGCGTCACCAACAGCCCGGCACCCCGGCGCCGTCAATTCCTGACGGGAGCCGGATCGACAAATTTTCGGCGGGAATCTCCGGCTGCTTCAGGCGCCCGGGTTTGGTCGCCGTGACCCAAAGTGAAGGACCTGTGGCGTTCACCAGGAGTGAATCAATGCATATCCTCGATTCCGTAGATGCAGCCTCGCTGCGCACCGATGTTCCGGTCTTCCGCGCGGGTGACACCCTCAAGGTGCACGTGAACATCATCGAAGGCAAGAACTCCCGTGTCCAGGTCTTCCAGGGCTTCGTCCTGGGACGCCACGGCGACGGCCTCCGCGAGACCTTCACCATCCGCAAGGTTTCCTTCGGTGTCGGCGTGGAGCGTACCTTCCCGGTGCACTCCCCGATCATCGACAAGATCGAGCTGGTCTCCAAGGGCGACGTGCGCCGCGCCAAGCTGTACTACATGCGTGATCTGCGCGGCAAGGCTGCGAAGATCAAGGAAAAGCGCGACTTCCAGCCCAAAAAGTAAGTCCCTTCCGGACTTCCTCCGCGGGTCCACGGAGCGTAGCCGGTTCGTTGCCGGAGCCTCCGCCACAGCGCCATTTAGTTCAGAACAGCGCTAGGGATACGGATCATGGAACAGACAAAGCGCCAGCCCAGGAAACTCGGCTGGCGTTTTGTGTTGCTGGCAGTTGTGCTGGCCGTACTCATCGGCGGAGTGGTCCGTTCCCTGTGGCTGGACGTCTACTTCATCCCCTCCGCTTCGATGGAACCGCTCTTCCGGGACGGAGACAGGATCCTCGTTTCCCGCACCGACTACCAGGCCGGGCCGGTGCGCCGCGGCGACATCGTCGTGTTTGACGGCCGGGGTTCCTTCGCCCCGCTGAACAGCGGCAGGGGGCCCGTCCCGGATACCCTGGCCGGCCTGGGACACTGGCTCGGGCTGGCCGGCGGCGAGGACACCTACGTCAAACGGGTTATCGGGCTCCCCGGCGACCACGTTCTGTGTTGTGACGCCGGCGGACGGCTCACAGTCAACGGCCGGCAGGTGGCGGAACCGTACCTGTACGGGGGAGACACCCCCAGCGACCTGAAGTTCAGTGTGATCGTGCCGGCCGGACGCCTCTGGCTGATGGGTGACCACCGTTCCATGTCGGCCGATTCCCGCAGCCTTCTGGGCGCCCCTGGCGGCGGCATGGTTCCGCTGGACCGGGTTATCGGCCGTCCGGTACAGATCATCTGGCCGCTTGATAGATTTACAGCAGTGCCGCGGCCCTCCGCGGCCGCCGCTCCAACGATGAACAAGAACGGACAGTAGATGCCCGAGACCGGACCCCGGACTCCCGATCCGCGGGGGCAGGACCAGCCCCGGGCTAACTCCTCGGCGATCCCCACCACGGAACACCCGGGGGTAGCTGACTACCCGGCCGAGAGGGAGCCCTCGCCCGGCGGGCCGGCGCATGCCGGCGCGTCCTCGGGACGCGCGAGGAGGGCGAAGGCCCGGGAACGGCACAGCCCGTTCTTCCTCTGGATGAAGGAAATCGCCACCGTGGTGATTGTCGCCATCGTATTGTCCTTCCTTATCAAGACGTTTCTGTTCCGGGCGTTCTACATCCCGTCCGAATCAATGGTCAACACCCTGGACGTGAACGACCGCATCTTCGTGAACCTCCTGGTCCCGGAACCCTTCGCGCTGGAGCACGGGGACGTCGTCGTTTTCCGTGACACGCAGGGCTGGCTGGTGCCCGCCGCCGAGAAGCCGGTGGGGCCGTTCACCTGGGTGCAGAACGGGCTGACGTTCGTCGGCCTGCTGCCGGACAACTCGGAGCAGCACCTCGTCAAGCGCGTCATCGGGCTGCCCGGCGACCGTGTGGCCTGCTGCGACGGCGGTGGCCAGCTCACGGTCAATGGCGAACCGCTGTCCGAGAAGTACATCAACCCCGCCGAAGTACCCCAGGTACGCGACTTCGACGTCGTCGTACCCGTCGGCAAGGTCTGGGTGATGGGGGACAACCGGAACCACTCCGCCGATTCCCGCGCCCACATGGAGAGCAATGGCGGTTTCGTGGATATCGCCGATATCGAAGGCAAGGCCGCCGTCATCGCCTGGCCGCTGAACCGCATCACCTCGCTGGACAACTACCCGGACGTCTTCCGCGGCGTGCCCGTCCCGGCCGGCAAGTAATGGCTTGCGCCTAGTGGCCGGCGCGACGTCCGCAGCACCTACCCTCGACTACGAGCGCCGTTTCCGCGGCGGCGCCCGGCTCCTCGCCGGCGTCGACGAGGTGGGGCGCGGTGCCCTGGCCGGTCCGGTCAGCGTGGGGATCGCCGTCGTGGACCTGGCTCGGCAGGAACTCCTCGCGGATGTGCGGGACAGCAAGCTGCTCAAGGTGGCGGACCGGGAACGGCTGGTGCCGCTGGTCCGGAGCTGGAGTGTCGCCTCCGCTGTTGGGCATGCCTCGGCCAACGAAATCGATGCACTGGGGATTGTGGGGGCGCTGCGGCTGGCCGGAACCCGTGCCTGGCTTTCCGTCCTTGCCGCCGGGGTGACCCCGGACGTGGTGCTGCTGGACGGCAGCCACAACTGGCTCTCGCCCCAGGCCCAGCCGTCGCTGTTCCACGACGGACCGTCGGAGGCGGGCTGCGACGCCCCGGTGCACACGCTCGTTAAGGCGGACATGCAGTGCCTGAGTGTCGCCGCGGCGTCCGTGCTGGCGAAGGTGGAACGCGACGCGCTGATGCGCGGGCTGCACAGCGAATACCCGGCCTTCGGCTGGGACGACAACAAAGGCTACGGCACCGCGGCGCACAAGGAAGCGCTCCGCGCCGCCGGGCCCACGCCGTACCACCGGGTCAGCTGGCAGTTGCTTTAGGTCTCGCCGTGGTCCCTGCCCGGTCCGGCTTGGCCTGGCAGGGCAGCGGGCCCGTGTGGACAGGGGGTGGCGCGGGGGCCGCGCCGGATGGTGCAAGATGGAACCATGAGTGCCGAGGACCTTGAAAACTATGAGACCGACATGGAGCTCCAGCTCTACCGCGAATACCGGGACGTTGTCGGGCTGTTCAGCTACGTGGTCGAGACCGAGCGGCGTTTTTACCTGGCCAACCATGTTGACCTGCAGGCCCGCAGCGCCGACGGCGAGGTGTACTTCGACCTGACGCTGCAGGACGCCTGGGTCTGGGACGTCTACCGTTCCGCCCGGTTCGTCAAGAGCGTCCGCGTCATCACCTTCAAAGACGTCAACGTCGAAGAGCTCCCGCGCAGCGAGGAGCTGTCTGTGCCCAAGGTCGAGGACCTGGGCAACTGATTCTTGCTGGTAGCCGGGGAAAGACTGCCCACTCTTCCTCCACACCACCAACCCTGAGTTGGCTTTCCACATAGCGTCCTGATCCTCTGGTCAGCCCTCCTGCGGTCCCGCAGGCTGGTGCCATGAGAGCTAAGGACGTGCTGGGCCGGCGCGGGGAGGAACTCGCAGCCGGCTACCTTGAAGCCCAGGGCATGCGGATCGTGGACCGGAACTGGCGCTGCCGGGAGGGCGAAATAGATATCGTCGCGCTCGACGGCGACGCGCTGGTCATCGCCGAGGTGAAGACCCGGAAATCCCTCGACTTCGGACACCCCTTCGAGGCTGTCGGCGTCGACAAACTTGCCAGGCTCCACCGTCTGGCTTCCGCCTGGTGCCGCGACCACGATTTACGGATGCCGCTCCGGCGGGTTGACGTGATTGCCGTGCTCGACGACGGCATCGGCGAGCCCTTTGTCGAACACCTCAAAGGGGTGGGATAAGTGGCGCTGGGCCGGACATACTCCGTTGCCCTCGTCGGCCTCAACGGCTACATCGTCGAAGTCGAGGCGGACATAGGCCAGACCCTCCCGGCATTCATCATCCTGGGCCTGCCGGACGCCTCGCTCAACGAGGCCAAGGAACGGATCCGCTCCGCCGCCCAGAACTCCGGCATTCCACTGAGCCGCCGCAAGATCACGGCCAACCTCATACCCGCATCGCTGCCCAAACGTGGCTCAGGCTTTGACCTCGCCATCGCCATGGCTGCGCTGCTGGCCTCTAACGATGTCCGATCCACCGGGCGCACGGTCTTCATCGCGGAACTGGGTCTGGACGGCAGGCTCCGCCCGGTCCGCGGCATTCTCCCCGCAGTCATGGCCGCGGTCCGGGCAGGCTTCCCCGACGTGGTGGTGGCGCAGGCCAACACCGCCGAGGCCGGGCTGGTGCCCGGCGCACGGGTGCAGGGCTACAGCACCCTCGCCCGTCTGGCCTTCGACTTCGGCGCCGATCCGCAGGAGCTGGCCCTCGACTTCGATCCCGAGCCCGGACCCGAGGACACCGGAGAGCAGGCCGTTACCCTCAGCCCGCCGGATATGTGTGATGTCTCCGGCCAGGCCGATGCCCGGCGGGCCCTGGAAGTAGCCGCAGCCGGCGCCCACCATATCCTGCTGACGGGGCCGCCGGGAGCGGGTAAAACGATGCTGGCGGAGCGGCTGCCGGGGCTCCTGCCCGATCTCGGCGATACCGAGGCCATGGAGGTGACCGCGATCCACTCGCTCTGTGCACTGACGTCGGCCTCCGTGCAGCTGCTGCGCCGGCCACCTTACGAGAACCCGCACCACACGGCCACCTCCGCGGCCATCATCGGCGGCGGATCCGGGTTGCCACGTCCGGGGGCCGCTTCCCGGGCCCACCGCGGCGTGCTCTTCCTGGATGAGGCTCCCGAGTACGAACGCCGGGTCCTCGACGCACTGCGGCAACCGCTGGAGAGCGGCGAGCTGGTTATCCACCGGTCAGCCGGCACTGCGGCCTACCCGGCCAGGTTCCAGCTGGTCCTCGCGGCCAACCCCTGTCCCTGCGGCAAGGCATCGGGAAAGGGCATCGACTGCATCTGCACTCCGACCATGCGGCGCCGCTATTTGGCCCGCTTGTCCGGACCTCTGCTGGACAGGGTCGATATCCAGCTGCACGTGGAGCGCGTGTCGCTCGCCGACTTCGGGCAGTCCGGCGTCGAGGAGGACACTGTCACCATCGCCGGACGGGTCAAGTCCGCACGCGAGCGCCAGCTCGGGCGGCTCCTTCCGTTCGGCATGGAGACGAATTCCCAGGTGCCCGGGAGACTGCTGCGAGGTGCCTTGCGGCTCGATGCCCGCACGACGCGGATCCTGGATCTCGCAATGGAACGCGGGGTACTCACGGCCCGCGGCTACGACCGGGTACTGCGCCTGGCCTGGACGCTTTCGGACCTGGCCAGGCGGGACACGCCCGATGCCGACGACGTCGGCCAGGCGCTCAACCTCCGGCAGGCGTCCGCGGCCGCCTAGCAGGTGTCGTGGCCTACCATCCCCGAAAAACTGCGCCGAGCGAACGCCTAGCGGACGATCAGCCCAAGAAAGGACACATTATGACCGAGACCGAAAGGACCGCGCGGGCGGCACTATCCCGGCTCTTCGAGCCGCAGGACAGTGCGGGCCTGGCGCTGGTGCAGATCGCCGGGGCGGAGGATGCGCTGAGAATTGCCACCGGTCAGCTGGCCGCCGGGCCGGAACTGGAACGCGAAATGTCGCGCCTGCTGGAGGACAACACCTCCGGCGGCGGCTGGACGGGCCTGGGGACTGCGCAGAAACGCTGGGCCCCGCGGGTGCCGGATCTGGCGCCAGGACGGGACTTGGCCACCCTGCAACGGCTCGGCGGGCGCATGATCATCCCCTCGGATGAGCTGTGGCCCCGGCAGCTGGCGGATCTTGGCCTGCAGGAACCCCTGTGCCTGTGGTGGCGCGGCCTTGAGCAGGAGCTGCCTCCTGCCGCCAGGTCCATTGCCCTGGTCGGCTCCCGCGACAGCACCTCCTACGGCTCCGCCGTGACCGGTGATCTCGCCTACTCGCTGGCTCAGCGCGGCTTCACCATCGTCTCCGGCGGCGCCTACGGAATCGATGCGCATGCGCATCGGGCTGCCCTGGCCGGCGGCAACGGCGGCGTGCCCACGATCGCTGTGATGGCAGGGGGAGTGGACCGGTTCTATCCCTCCGGCAACGAGGACCTGCTGCGGGCGGTCGCGAACCAGGGAGCCGTACTCGCGGAGGTTCCACCCGGCTCTGCCCCGACGCGGTACAGGTTCCTGCAGCGCAACAGGCTCATCGCCGCGCTGGCGTCCGTCACGGTGGTCGTGGAGGCCCGGTGGCGCTCGGGTGCGCTCAACACGGCCCACCACGCCGAAACTCTGGGCCGGGCCGTCGGTGCCGTGCCGGGGTCGGTCCACAGCGCCAACTCCGCAGGCTGCCATCGCCTGCTCCGCGACGGCGGAGCGGTCTGTGTCACCGATGCGGGGGAGATCGCCGAGCTCGCCTCCCCAAGCGGGGAATCGCTGCCTGAGGCCAGGACCGGTCGCGTGGAAGTCCATGACGGCCTGACGCTGGAAGACCTCATTTTGCTGGATGCCCTTCCGCTGCGGAGCACCAGCCCCGTCGAGAAGCTCACTGCCGTGGCAGGCCTGAGCGCTGACTCGGTCAGGGCCGGCCTTGGTCGGCTCGGATTACTGGGCCTCGCAGAGTCCCACCGCGGCGCCTGGAAGAGGTCCGGTAAAGCCGACTGAGGTCCGGCCGCGGGACCATGGCTGCCGGCAGACCCGCGGCTCGCCGTCGGGCTCCTTGATTGCCGGGCGATTGCTGCGAGAGTAGGGGCGTGTCTACCCAGAAGATCCCGGCCGCGCTGGCCACCGCCACCGAGCGCTTTGGCCGCTACCTCGAGGCGGAACGCGGGCGCTCAGCCCATACCGTGCGCGCCTACCTTTCTGATGTCGGCAGCCTGCTGGCCCATGCGGCGTCAGAGGGTGTTGAAGATCTCGCCGGGCTGGAGCTCGGCACCTTGCGGCGCTGGCTCGGCTCCCAGAGTGAAGCGGGCATGTCCCGGGCCACCCTGTCCCGCCGCTCCGCCACAGCCCGGGCCTTCACGGCCTGGGCCGTCCGTGAGGAACTCATCGACGCTGACCCCGCCCTGCGGCTGAAGGCGCCGAAGCGGGAGAAGACCCTGCCCGGAGTCCTGCACCAGGCACAGATCCGGCGGCTCGTCGAGGACACGGACTCCGCCGCGGCGGGGGGCGGGCCCCTGCCCCTGCGTGACCGGGCCATGGTCGAGGTCCTCTACGCCACCGGCATCCGGGTCGGCGAACTGGCCGGCCTGGACGTTGACGACCTCGACCCCGACCGCCGGACCCTGCGCGTTCTCGGCAAGGGCAATAAGGAACGGACCGTGCCCTACGGGCTCCCAGCCGCGCTCGCCGTCGACGACTGGCTCCGCCGCGGCCGGCCCGCCCTCGCCACGGACGGCTCCGGCCCCGCACTGTTCCTCGGGGCCCGCGGGAAACGCGTGGACCAGCGGCAGGTCCGCAGCGTCGTTCACGACCTCCTTGAAGCCCTCGGGGATACCGCCGCCACCGGCCCGCACGCGCTGCGGCACTCCGCCGCCACGCACTTGCTCGACGGCGGTGCGGACCTCCGCGCAGTGCAGGAAATCCTGGGCCACAGCAGCCTGGCCACCACCCAGATCTACACGCATGTTTCCGTCGAGCGGCTCCGCCAGAGCTACCAGCAGGCCCATCCGCGGGCCTGAAAGCAGGGATTCACGCCGCGCCCGCTGTCCGGAACGGGCCACAATTTGAGCCCGCCCGGCGCGCCGGGAAAGACGCGCCGAATTGCACTGGCGTAATTAGGTGGCGTACGGCAGAATGGGACTCACGCCCGGCAACTTTCAAGTGTTGCTTGAAGCTCTTGAGCATCAGGTCCCACCCAGGAACCGGGCAGTAACTTAATAGTCTGGCAAGGACCACCCGCATCACCACGGACCCGCGCAACAGACAGACATCCAGGCAAGAGGTCGTTGGGGAAGACGTACCTACAGCTATGGAGGATGGAATGTCTGTTGCACTGACCCGCGGTGTGTTGTTCGTTCACTCGGCCCCGACTGCCCTGTGCCCCCACGTTGAGTGGGCCATAGGCTCTGTCGTGGACAAGCGGACGTACCTTGAGTGGACTGCTCAGCCAGCTGCGCCCGGAATGTTCCGGGCCGAGCTGTCGTGGACCGGAAATCCGGGCACGGGGGCTCAATTGGCGTCCGCGCTCCGCGGCTGGGCGCATTTGCGCTATGAAGTCACGGAAGAGCCCAGCCAGGGCGTTGATGGCGGCCGCTGGTCCCACACGCCGGAGCTTGGCATCTTCCACGCCGTCACGGACGTGCACGGCAACATCATGGTCTCCGAGGACCGCATACGCTACGCCTACGAATCCGGCGCCGGCGACCCGTCCGCGGTGTACCACGAGCTCTCGCTTGCCCTCGGCGAAGCCTGGGACGAGGAACTCGAGCCCTTCCGGCACGCCGCGGAAGGCGCCCCGGTGCGCTGGCTCCACCAGGTCGGCTAAGCGCCGGGACCAAGGCTCGCCCCCACAACACTCCATAGCTACGCCAAACGCCAGATGGCGGCAATGTCCACGGAACATTGCCGCCATCTGGCGTCTCGGCGAGGAGCGCGCCGGCAAAGGCGCGCCCCAAGGAAAACTAGTTGCTGCGCACGGCGATGACGGCGTTGTGGCCGCCGAAGCCGAAGGAGTTGCTCAGTGCCACGATGCTGCCGGAAGGCAGGTCGCGGGCCTTGGTGACGACGTCGAGCGGGATCTCCGGATCCTGGTTCTCCAGGTTGATGGTCACCGGCGCCTTGCGCTCGTACACGGCCAGCACGGTCAGCACGGCTTCCACCGCACCGGAGGCGCCCAGCAGGTGCCCCATCTGCGACTTGGTGGCCGAGACCGCCACGTCGTCCACGTGCTTGCCCAGGGCGGCCTTGAGGGCCGCGTACTCGGGCTTGTCACCCACCGGGGTCGAGGTGGCGTGCGCGTTGACGTGCACCACGTCGTCGGCCTGGATGCGGCCGTCGAACATGGCAGCCTTCAGCGCGCGGGTGGCTCCCAGCCCCTGCGGGTCCGGGGCGGTGATGTGGTAGGCGTCGGCGGTGACCGAGGTGCCGGCCAGTTCGGCGTAGATCCGGGCGCCGCGTGCCAGCGCATGTTCCTCGGCTTCGAGGACGAGGGCGCCGGCCCCTTCACCCATAACGAAGCCGTCGCGGTCACGGTCGTAAGGCCTGGACGCATGCTCGGGATCGTCATTCCGGCGCGAGAGCGCCTGCATCGCGGCGAACGCGGCGATCGGCATCGGGTGGATGGCGGCTTCCGCGCCGCCGCAGACGACGACGTCGGCCTTGCCGGAGCGGATCAGGTCCAGGCCCACGTGGACCGCCTCGGTGCCGGAGGCGCAGGCGGAGACGGGGGTGTGGGCGCCCGCGCGGGCGCCCAGGTCAAGGCTGACCGCCGCTGCCGGGCCGTTGGGCATCAGCATCGGGACGGTCATGGGCAGGACCCGGCGGGGGCCCTTCTCGCGCAGGGTGTCCCACGCGTCCAGGAGGGTCCAGACGCCGCCGATGCCGGTGGCGAACGCCACGGCCAGCCGGTCGTGGTCGACGTCGGTGATGCCGGAGTCGGCCCAGGCCTCGCGGGAGGCGACGACGGCGAACTGCGTGGACGGGTCCATGCGCTTGGCTTCGACCCGGCTCAGGACGTCGGTGGCCGGAGTGGAAGCACGCGCGGCAAAGTGGACGGGCAGCTCGTACTTGGCCACCCAGTCGTCTTCAATGGTGTGCGCGCCGGAGACGCCCTTGAGCGCGTTTTTCCACATCGTGGGGACATCGCCGCCAATGGGTGTGGTGGCACCCAGACCGGTAATGACTACTTTGCGTGTCATGGGATCACTCTCTGTCGGTGCGCCCGCCGTATCGAAAACCTGGGAAGGCGGCCGGGGCTTGCGTTCGGAAAACTATGGGGTCTTGTATGTGCGGTTCCTGCAAACGGCGCGGTCCGGGGTGCAGCTGCGCCCCGGACCGGCCCGGGCCGAGACTAGGCCTGTGCGCTGGCGATGAAGCTGACGGCGTCGCCGACGGTCTTGAGGTTCTTGACCTCTTCGTCCGGAATGCGCACGCCAAACTTCTCTTCTGCGTTGACCACGATCGTCATCATCGAGATGGAGTCGATGTCCAGGTCCTCGGTGAAGGACTTGTCCAGCTCGACGGCTTCGGCGGCGAGGCCGGTCTCTTCGTTGACGATTTCGGCCAGACCGGCCAGGATCTCTTCGTTGCTAGCCATTGATGGCTCCTTTTCTTGTTATGCCCTGGACTGCCGGTGTGCCGGCCGCTTCGGGCGGAAATGATGCAAACCGAGGGTTCGGCTTGGTAAGGGATGTGAAGACGGGAGAGCGGTGGGCGCCTACGGAAGCACGATCACCTGGGCACCGAAAACCAGTCCGGCCCCGAAGCCGATCTGCAGTGCAAGCCCGCCGCTGAGCTGCGGGTTTTCCTGCAGCAGGCGGTGGGTGGCCAGGGGGATGGAAGCGGCGGAGGTGTTGCCGGCGTCGGCGATATCCCGCGCAATGATGACCGACTCCGGGAGTTTAAGCTTCTTGGCCATCTCGTCGATGATGCGCATGTTCGCCTGGTGCGGGATGAAGGCCGCCAGATCGTCGGCGGTGATGCCTGCGACGTCCAGGGCCTGCTGGGCCACCTTGGCCATCTCCCAAACGGCCCAGCGGAACACGGTCTGGCCGTCCTGGCGCAGCGTCGGCCAGACGGCGGGGCCGGTCGCGTCGCCGGTCCCGGCGGCTTCGTCGTCGCCGGGCGCCCCGCCGTGCTTGCCGGTGGTGGCGAGCTCGCGGAGGTCCAGCATGGAGTTGGTCATGCCGATCGCATCCCACTTGCTGCCGTCCGAGCCCCAGACCGACGGGCCGATGCCCGGGGTGTCGGAGGGGCCAATCACGACAGCGCCGGCGCCGTCGCCGAGCAGGAAGGAGATGCTGCGCTCGGTGTTGTCGATGACGTCGGAGAGCTTCTCCGCGCCGACCACCAGGACGTAGCTGGCCGCCCCGGAGCGGACCAGGGAATCGGCCTGGGCGATCCCGTAGCAGTAGCCGGCGCAGGCGGCGGAGATGTCGAAGGCGGGGGCCGGCGTCGCGCCGAGGCGGTCGGCGAGGCTGGCGGCGGCGGACGGCGTTGCATAGGGGTGGGTCACGGTGGAGACGATGACGGCGCCGAGCTGGGACGCCTCGATTCCGGCCTTCTGCAGCGCCTCGAGGGCGGCGCCTTCGGCCATGTCGATGACGCTGACCTCGGCGGGGGCACGGTGCCGGGTGACGATGCCGGTGCGCTGGCGGATCCACTCATCGGAGGAATCGATCCATTGGCACACGTCATCATTTGTGACGATCACGCTGGGCCGGTAGGCGCCGACTGCCATCACACGGGTGTTCTCGTGCAGGGGCAACTGCTTCAAAGTGGGCACGATCATGCCTGTCCTTCCAGTTCTGCGAATAGGGCCAGGGCGGCGGACAGGTCGTCCGGGGTCTTGACGGTAACGGTTTTGACGCCGGGCATGCCGCGCTTGGCCAGGCCGGCCAGCGTTCCGGCCGGGGCCAGCTCGATCAGGCCGGCCACGCCGCGCTTCGCGAGCGTTTCCATGCAGAGATCCCAGCGGACCGGGCGGGACACCTGGGCGATCAGGCTCTCGACGGCGGCGGCACCGTCGGTGACTTCCGCGCCGTCGAAGTTGGAGAGCAGGGGAACCTGCGGCGTGCGGGGGTGCAGCGAGGGCCGGAGGGCCCGCAGTGCCGCGACAGCGGGGGACATGTGTGAGGTATGGAAAGCGCCTGCAACCTTCAGCGGGATCACCCGGGCCTTCGCCGGCGGGTTCTCGGTGAGGGCCTTGAGCTGCTCCAGCGTTCCGGCGGCGACGGTCTGGCCTGCGCCGTTGACGTTCGCCGCGGTGGCGCCGCAGGCTTCAATCGCGGCCATGACCTCGGCCGGGTCCCCGCCCACGACGGCGCTCATGCCGGTGGGGACGGCCGCAGCCGCAGCGGCCATGCTGTTGGCGCGTTCGCGGACGAACGTCATGGCTTCGGTTTCGGTCAGGACGCTGGCCAGGGCCGCGGCCGTGATTTCACCGACGGAGTGGCCGGCGAGGATCACCGGAAGGGTGCCGAGTTCGACGTCGAACAGGGACCTTGCGGCGATCAGCCCGGCGGCGACGATCAGGGGCTGCGCGACGGCCGTGTCCTTGATGGTCTCCTCATCGGAGGTGGTGCCGTGGGCGGTGAGGTCGATACCTGCGATTTCGCTGAGGGAGGCCAGGTGGCCTGCGACGGACGGCAGTTCCAGCCAGGGGGCGAGAAAACCGGGGGTCTGGGAGCCCTGTCCAGGGCAAACGATTGCAAGCACGTATCCAGCTTTCCAAATTACTGCGTGATTATCGGTGTATTCATGCACCAAGCTCACGGGGTCGCTTTGTAGGAAGTCTACAACTGATCAGGCGCTGTTACGGGACGGCTGGCGTTCGGTGGCAGGCTTCGGCGGGGCCGCGAGCCGGCCTACCACCAGGGCTGCCTGAAGGACGAAGGCCTCCCGGGGCAGGAGTGGATCCCACCCGGTCACGTCGCAGACCCGCTTGAGCCGGTAGCGCACGGTGTTCGCGTGGACGAAGAGTTCCCGGGCCGTCGCCTCGAGCGAATGGCCCAGTTCGAGGTAGGTCCCGAGGGTCTCCACGAGTCCGTTGGAGGCCGCCAGCAGGGGCCGGTAGATGTTCTTGACCAGGGAGCGCCGGGCGGCGTCGTCGCCGGCGATCACCCGTTCGGGCAGGAGGTCATCGGCTGCCACCGGGCGCGGCGCGGCGGGCCAGGCACGGGCCGCGGTCAGACCCGCGAAAGCAGACTGGGCGGAACTGCTGGCCTCCAGCAGGGAGCCCGCCTCAGCGCCGTAAACCACCGGTCCCGGGGCGAAGAGTTCGGCCAGCTTGAGGTAGGCGGTCTCCCGGTCATGGACCCCGCCGAGGATCAGTATGAGCCGGTCACCCTGGATGCCGACGAGGGCGTCTTCGGCGAAGCGCCCGGCTGTGCGGCGCAGGTCGCTGACGTAGCTGGCACTCGGTTCTGACGGCGAATTTCCCACCATCACGGTAAAGCGTTCCTGTGCCTTCCAGCCCAGGGCGGCGATCCGGGACCGCAGGGCATCGGTGTTTTCGCCGCGCAGGATGGCGTCCACAATGAGCGCTTCCAGCCGGGTGTCCCAGGATCCGCGGGATTCGGCGGCGCGTGCGTAGACGTCGGCCGCGGCGAAGGCCACCTCGCGGGAATAGCGCAGCACCGCTTCGCGCAGGGCGGACTGGTCCGCCTCCGGCGCGATGATGGGCACCTGGTCCTCGACCACTTCGACCACGATCCGGATGAGCTGGAGGGCTTTCTGCAGGCTGATGGAGCGGGTGAGTTCGGTCGGTGCGGTGCCGAAGACGTCGGAAAGGATCCACGACGGCGAGCTGGGACGCTCGTACCAGCTGACGAAGGCCGCGATGCCGTTCTGGGCCACCATGCCCAGCGCGGAGCGTTCGTCGGAGTTCAGCCGACCGTACCACGGCAGCGACTTTTCCAGCTGGCGCAGCGTCGTGGTGGACAGTTGGCCCACGCTTCCCCGGAGCTTCTTGAGGGTCTCGGTCTTCTCCGGGGACATGGCCTTCGCGGCGGGCTTGCGTTTTGCGGGAGTGGTGATTGGCTCTGCCATGCATCGAGCATACGGTGCCTGCCGTCCAGGTCCCATTTGTGCAAAGGCTACAACGCAGGTTGATGGGGATCACAGCGCGTTAACGCCGACGGCGGCACCCACCCTCCGGTGGGGACCGCCGTCGAACGTCCGCTCTTACACTGTCCGCTCTTGCACTGACGGGCTGTTAGGAGTCGCCGCCCGCGTTGCCGGTGGTGCCGGCATTGACGTTGTGGAGGCGGTACTTCTCGATGGCCTGCGCCGGAGCCTGGGCATCCACTTCGCCGCGGCGGGCCAGCATCTGCAGCGAACGGACCACCACTGAGTGGATGTCGTTTTTGAAGAAGCGGCGTGCCGCTGCGCGGGTGTCGGAGAAGCCGAAGCCGTCAGCCCCGAGCGAGGCGAACTCGTTCGGGAGGAACTGGCGGATCTGGTCCGGGACGGCTTTCATGTAGTCGGTGACGGCCACAATCGGCCCGGTGGCGCCGGCGAGCTGTTCGGTGACGAACGGAACGCGGGCGGGCTGGCCGGGGTTGAGGAAGGCATCCTCCTCGGCGGCCATGGCGTCGCGGCGCAGCTCGGTCCAGGACGTCACGGACCAGACATCCGCGGAGACGCCCCAGTCCTCGGCGAGGACCTTCTGGGCTTCGAGGGCCCAGGGGACGGACACGCCGGAGGCGAGGATCTGCGTGCGGGGGCCGTCGATCTTGGCCGGTGCCAGCAGGTAGATGCCCTTGATGATGCCTTCGACGTCGAGTTCCGCCGGGGCCGGCGGCTGCACGATCGGCTCGTTGTAGACCGTGATGTAGTACATCAGGTTCCGCGAGGGGTCGGTCTCCGCAGGGCCGGGGCCGTACATCCGGTTGAGGCCGTCGCGCATGATGACGCCGATCTCATAGCCGTAGGCAGGGTCGTATGAGACGACGGCCGGGTTGGTGGAGGCCAGGATGGGGGAGTGCCCGTCCGCGTGCTGCAGGCCCTCGCCGGTCAGCGTGGTGCGGCCCGCGGTGGCGCCGATGATGAACCCGCGGGTCATCTGGTCCGCCGCGGCCCAGAAGGAATCCCCGGTGCGCTGGAACCCGAACATCGAGTAGAAGACGTAGACCGGGATCAGCGGTTCGCCGTGGGTGGCATAGGACGTTCCCGCGGCGGTGAAGGCCGCCACGGACCCGGCCTCGTTGATGCCGGCATGAACGATCTGGCCTGAGATGGACTCCTTGTACGCCAGGACCAGTTCGCGGTCCACGGAGAGGTAGTTCTGGCCGTTCGGGTTATAGATCTTCGCGGTCGGGAAGAACGCGTCCATCCCGAAGGTGCGTGCCTCATCCGGGATGATCGGCACAATCCGCTGGCCGAACTCCTTGTCCCGCATGAGGTCCTTTAGCAGGCGGACGAAGGCCATGGTGGTGGCGGCGTGCTGCTTGCCGGAGCCCCGGTTGGCGACTTCGTAGACTTTGTCATCCGGGAGGCTGATCTCGCTGTGCTTGGAGCGGCGCTCGGGGACGAAGCCGCCGAGTTCCTTGCGGCGGCCCATCAGGTACTGGATCTCGGGTGAGTCCATGCCCGGGTGGTAGTACGGCGGCCGGTACAGGTCGGCGTCGAGCTGCTCATCCGTGATCGGGATGCGCAGGTGGTCACGGAAGGCCTTGAGGTCCGCCATGGTGAGCTTCTTCATCTGGTGCGTGGCGTTGCGGCCCTCGAAGTGGGTGCCCAGGCCGTAGCCCTTGACCGTGTGCGCCAGGATGACCGTGGGTTTGCCCTTGAACTCGGTGGCGGCCTTGTACGCGGCGTAGACCTTGTTGTAGTCGTGGCCGCCGCGCTTGAGGTTCCAGATCTCGTCATCAGAGAGGTCCTGGACCATTTCCTTGGTCTGCGGGGTCTGGCCGAAGAAGTGCTCGCGGACGAACGCGCCGGACTCGGCCTTGTACGTCTGGTAGTCGCCGTCGACCGTTTCGTTCATGATCTTGACCAGCGAACCGTCCTCGTCCTTGGCCAGGAGCTTGTCCCACTCCCGGCCCCAGACCACCTTGATGACGTTCCAGCCGGCACCGCGGAAGAAGGCTTCGAGTTCCTGCATGATCTTGCCGTTGCCGCGGACAGGTCCGTCGAGGCGCTGGAGGTTGCAGTTGATGACAAAGTTGAGATTGTCCAGCTTGTCATTGGCGGCCAGCTGGAGCAGGCCGCGGGACTCGGGCTCATCCATTTCGCCGTCACCCAGGAACGCCCAGACCTGCTGGTCACTGGTGTCCTTAATGTTGCGGTTGTGCAGGTACCGGTTGGACTGCGCCTGGTAGATGGCGTTCATCGGGCCGATGCCCATCGAGACCGTGGGGAATTCCCAGAACTCCGGCATCAGGCGCGGGTGCGGATACGAGGAAAGGGCGTGGCCCTCCTTGGACTTTTCCTGCCGGAAACCGTCCAGGTCCTCTTCGCTCAGCCGGCCTTCCATGAACGCGCGGGCGTACATGCCGGGTGAGGCGTGGCCCTGGAAGAAGACCTGGTCTCCGCCGCCGGGGTGGTCCTTGCCGCGGAAGAAATGGTTGAAACCGACCTCGTAAAGGGTCGCGGCACCGGCGTAGGTGGAGATGTGGCCGCCGACGCCGATATCGGCGCGCTGGGCGCGATGCACCATAACGGCAGCGTTCCAGCGAAGCCAGGCGCGGTACTTGCGCTCGATGTCCTCGTCCCCGGGGAACGGTGCTTCCTGGTCCACGGGGATCGTGTTGACGTAGTCCGTGGTGGTGACCATCGGTACGCCCACGCTCTGCGCGCCGGCCCGCTGGAGCAGGCTGCGCATAATGTACTGGGCACGTTCGGTGCCCTGTTCCTGAATCAGGTCATCCAGGGACTCCAGCCATTCGGCGGTCTCTTCCGGATCACGATCAGGCAGCTGGTTAGTCAACCCGCTGAGGATATGGGAGGAATCTCCTGCAGCCACGTCCAACCTCTCTTTGAGCGCATCCCGCGGCGCCCTCAGCTCCAGGCAGGGTAACTGCCCGGCGTGGACGCGACGTGTGCGACATATCGGTTACAACAGCCCGGTCATGTGTGCCGGGCAAGGTCCAATCACAACTATGCCTGCCGGTTTCGGCAGGGCGGCCGCCCTGCCGGGCGTAGTCGTCATCAGCCACTCTAGCCGCGGGAGCTTGAGGATGCGTAGCGGGACGCATGAAGGCACTGTCGTATTTCACGGGCATACTTGTTGTGTGACGAAGAACCGCCCGGCGGTCTTCGGGCCGCCCTGTGTGACGCAGAATATGGCGGATCGCGGTGCCAACAGCTTGAAGCGCAGGCTCAAAGGGTGTTGGCTTGGAGTAATGGAAATCACTAGAGCTATTGAAGACACTATGCATAGGAGCAACACGTGAGCGAGGCCGACGCCGCCACTTCGGTAAATGTGGCGGAAAAACTGGGTTTCAAAACCGGGGATCTGATTCAGGAATTCGGTTATGACGACGACGTCGACTTCGACTTGCGTGATGACATCGAGGACCTCACGGGTTCGGAACTCCTGGATGAGGATGATCACGACGTCGTCGACGCCGCTATTCTCTGGTGGCGGACCGGCGACGGCGATCTGGTTGACACCCTTGTCGACTCGCTGACCACCCTGACCGAGGGCGGTGTGGTCTGGGTGCTGACGCCGAAATCCGGCCGCGTGGGCTACGTTTCTCCGGCGGACATCCAGGATGCCGCGCCCACCGCAGGCCTGCACTACACCACGTCTGCGGGCGTTTCCAAGGACTGGAGCGCTACCCGCCTGGTCACCCGGAAGAACAAGTGACCCCAGCGGGCGCAGCCGCAACAGCGGTGCAGCAGGCGGTCGGCACCGCCACGCCCGCCGTCGGCGAGCCGGCTCCTGACTTCGAACTGGTAAACCAGTACGGCGAGCCCGTGAGGCTCTCTGAGTTCGGGGGCCGCAACGTGGTTCTCGTGTTTTTCCCGTTCGCATTTTCCGGCATCTGCACCGGGGAACTGTGTGAGATCCGGGACAATCTGACGCTTTTCGAGGACTCCGGCGCCACTGTGCTGGGCATCTCGGTGGACAGCAAGTTCGCCCAGCGGGCGTATGCGGAGAAGGAAGGCTACTCCTTCGACCTCCTCGCCGACTTCTGGCCGCACGGCGCGGTCGCCGAGCAGTACGGCGTGTTCGATCCTGAAAGCGGCATGGCCAGGCGGGGGACGTTCATCATCGACGCCGACGGCATCGTGCGCTTCGTGCTGGTGAATCCCCGCGGCCGGGCCCGGGATTTCGCCGAGTACCGCGCCGCCCTGGCGGGACTCGCCGGGAACTGATCCGATGAGGCAGCGGCGCCCGGGGATCGGCATGACTGGCTTCGCCAGTCTTCCCCCGGTCGCGGCCGCCGCGCCTGCCCGTGATGAACTCCGCGTACTGCAGGACATCCACGCCGTGCTGTCCGGCGGGCGCTTTGCCCTCCTCACCGGCGCCGGCCTCAGCACGGACTCCGGCATTCCGGACTACCGCGGCCCCGGTGCCGCACCCCGGGCGCCCATGACGTATCAGGAGTTCATCGGCGAAGCGGACAACCGGCGCCGCTACTGGGCGCGCAACCACATCGGCTGGTCGCATCTGCGCCGGGCGGAGCCCAACGGCGGCCATGCCGCCGCCGCGCGGCTGGAACACCGCGGCCTGCTCACCGGACTCATCACCCAGAACGTCGACCGCCTCCACGAGGACGCCGGCAGCATCAACGTGGTGGATCTGCACGGCCGCTTCGATCAAGTGGTCTGTCTCGGCTGCCACCGCCGCTACAGCAGGACCCTGCTGGCGGGCGTGCTGGAAGAACTCAACCCCGGCTTCCTGGAGCGCGCCCTGGCCACCGGCGCCGTCGAGGCCGCTCCGGACGCCGATGCTACCGTCGAGGACGCCGGGCTGATCGAGAGTTTTGTGGTGGCCCAATGTCCGGCCTGCGGCGGTACCCTCAAACCGGACTTCGTGTACTTCGGCGAGAACGTCCCCAAGGACCGGGTGGAGCGCTCCTATGCCATGGTCGATGACGCGGACGCCCTTCTGGTCGCGGGGTCCTCGCTGACAGTGATGAGCGGCCTGCGCTTTGTCAGGCACGCCGCCAAGCACGGTAAGCCGGTGGTCATCATCAACCGGGGCCAGACCCGCGGGGATGGGCTCGCCTCGATTAAGCTCGACGCCGGCGTCGGCGAATCCCTGAGCTGGCTTGCCGGGGAGCTTCCTTCGCTCTGATCCCGATTGGCGCTCTGCCCGGTATATCCGGTAGAGTTACCGTTCGTTGGTTGACGCGCGGGGGCGCAGAAACAACGGTTTGGGTCTTTAGCTCAGCTGGTAGAGCGCCACGTTTACACCGTGGATGTCATCGGTTCGATCCCGGTAGGACCCACCAAGGAATACCCCGTTGCTGCAGGCCAATTGGCCCGCACGGCGGGGTTTTGCTTTGTTACTCTGGGACGTTGTCACCCTGGGCATAAAACAGTGGCCTCCCACCCCGGAGAGTGGGACGCCACCGTGACCGTGGACTACTTATTGACTGCCACAGCGTCTTCCTTTGACATTTCGCGCATTGCGAATTCCGGGTCGTCTTCGAACGACTTCATGCGAGCAACGTGGAAGATGATGAGCGCGTAGACCGCCTTCGCCGCAATGTCAGCGACGGAGTAGCCGACCTGCTTGAACACCCATGCATCCGAGCCCGCGATGTTGAGTAGCGGAAGCAGATATGCGATCGGGTACACAATCCAACTCGCGAGGAGCAGGAAGCGCAGCCGGCTGAGGGTGCCACGCACCGCGACGGGCTGATTGCCCAGCGACTTGGTGAGCTGCACGAACAGCACGTAAAGGATGTACGCGAACGGGATGGTCGAAAGCAGTCCGAAGAGTCCGCGGATGCCGTTGTCGCCGCTGATCTCGCCCGGGTAGCCGAGGATGATCATGAGCGCGGCAGCGGGGATGAGTTGCATGATGAGCCGTTTCTGGACCGATCGCGCGAGCGCAAGAACTGCAATGAGTTCAAAAAGCAGCAGCGGCACGGTCAGCAGCCAGTCGACGTAGCGGTATCCCTCGTTGAACGATTCGCCGACTGCCTGCGTGTAGTCACCCTTGCCGCCCACGGCGTCAGTCACGAACGACGCCCGGAAGGAGTCGAAGATCCTGAAGTAGTGGTAGGCGGCGATGCCGCAGACGATGATTGCCACCGTGATCGCTTGCCGGTAGCGCGGCAGGATTCGCGGCAATGCGATCAACAGAAACAGCGCCGTGAACAGCTGTGACGCAATGACCAGCGACAGAAAGTTGTAGACGGTATCGTATTGGCCCTGTGTAAGAGAGTCAGTAATCACGGATCCTCCGTAGTTGTGGTGTGCCGAGCGCGGTCTTCGACGAACTCAGGCGGACTTGCAGTATAGTTGACTTAGTGAGTAAGTTACTAGATGATTCATGGAATTCTCAGCGGAAACTGAACTAGACTCTTACAGTCGAGGTAACCGCGCCTCGACCGGGAGGGGCGGTAGGAGTGGAAACGCCACGCACGACGCACGCCCTCGTTGGCTTTCCGCACGCAGCGACCAGATTCGTTCGAGCACTCGAGCGCAACCGCGAGAAGATCGCCACCGACCACGGCCTCTCGCCCAGTGAACTCCGGGCGCTGTTCTGGATTGCCGAGCACGCCAGCGTCACGCCCAAGCAACTCGCGGAACACATGGAGCTCACCACGGGTGCCATCACGGCGATCTCAACCCGGCTGGTGAATCTCGGGTGGCTCGGACGGCTGGCCCATCCCAACGACCGGCGAAGCCTGTACCTCGAGTTGACAGTCGACGGGCACGCGGTGATGGCCGACATTCACACCGAGTTCAACGGGATGATCGCGGCGTCCACCACGGGCCTCACAAAGGCAGAACTGGCAGCGTTCGAAGCGGCCCTCCTGACCGTGGCCGAAGAAGTGGCGCGGCGCACAGGGGGGTAAGGCCGTGGCCGTGCAGGTGCAGGTTGATCCCGCCATACCCGGAGCCGTTCCATCAAAACTGTCGCAGCCCCGCCCTACAGTGACGGGCATGGAACATGTGATGGTGAGGACTGACCCGGACGGCCGGCCCGTGGCGGTGGTCCGCGGCAGCCGCGAATGGACGGTCGGCGCCGAGCCTGTCCGCTGGTTTGAGCGGGTGAGCTGGTGGGAGGCCGAACGCCGGATGCCCAAGGGTCTGAGCCGGGTGGATGTGGAGGTCTGGCAGGTCCAGGCGAGGCTGGGGCGGAACCGGGGCTCGGCCCTGACCACCATGGAACTCATCAGGGACGGCCTGGGCGGCGGCTGGCGGCTACGGGAGGCCGTAGCCGACGCGGCGTAGCCGGGCCCAACCGGAACGGGCAATACCGGCCGGGACTGAATCAGGCAATGGAAAAGCCTTCCACCGCGACTATTGGGGGATGCCGCGGTGGAAGGCTTGTAATGAATATACCGTGAATATTAGGAAATGTGAAACGTTCAGCGGAGTGTTTGCCGCCGCCAATTGGCCTAATCGATGGCTGAATCGGGGCCCCGGCCGGGCCGTCCTAGTAGAAGTGGACCGGGTCCACAAGGTGGGGGAGTTCGCCGTCGTCGAGGAAGGCCCGAAGGTTGCCACAGAAGCGTTCCGCGATGAGGCGGTTTTCCTCCGTGCTGAGAGCTGAGGTGTGCGGGGAAACCATCACCCTGGGGTGGCTCCACAACGGGCTGTCCGCCGGGAGCGGCTCGACGGCGAACACGTCCAGGCAGGCGTAGGACACCTGGCCGTTCTCGAGAGCCTCCAGCAGGGCCTCCTCGTCCACCACGGTGCCGCGGCCAACGTTCACGAACACAGTGCCGGGCTTCATCGCGGCGAAGACCTCGCGGTTGAACAGCATCTCCGTGGACGGCGTCCCGGGCAGGGTGTTCACGACGGCGTCCGCCATCGGGAGCAGCCCGGCCAGGCCGGCATTGTCCGTCACCGCCTCGATCCCGCCGATCGCCTCCACCGTGCGCTTAGTGCCGCTGACCGTCATGCCCAGGGCGCGGGCGATCCGGGCCGTCTCGAGCCCGATCTCGCCGAGCCCGGTGATGACCAGATGCGAGCCGTTGACAAGCCTCGGGGGCGTACGCACCTCCGGCCACACCTTTGCGGCCTGGTCCTGGGCCAGTTCGGCGCTTCGCTTGAAGCCGTTGAGGATGCCCAGCGCGGAGAACTCCGCCAGCGGCAGCGCGTGCACGCCCGCGGAGCTGGTGATCTTGAGACCGGTGAGGGCTCCGGCGTCGAGCCCCGACGCCTTGACCGTGCCGCCGGCCCCGGCTGCCATCGCGTGGATCCACCGCAGGCGCGGATTGCTGCGGGCGATCCTTGCCAGGCCGTCCGGAGTTTCGTTCGGGAAGCCGTAGAGGACGTGCGCCTGGTTCAGCAGCTCCCAGTATCGTTCCTCCTGCTCGGGGCTGCGGCGGAAGGCCGGGTCACCGGCGTGGTCCGCGGGGTAGCGTTCCGGCGGGAGCAGCCCGGGTTCGTAGAGAACCGTCACGGACGGATCTACGGCGCGGATGCGCTCAACGTGCTCGGCTTCGAGGGGGACGGCGATCGCGACGACGGTCTCAACTGGGGTCATGGAACCATCCTAGAGACTGGTGCCGACCTGCCTGGTGTTCGCCGTCCGGCTAGCGGCGCCGGACCGGAACGAAGACCCTCGGCTGGTTCTTCCACTCCGGCTCCATCTCGGTGATGGTCTCCCGCATGATCCGGTCCGACGCTTCACGGGCCGCGGCGGCGTTCCCGGCGGCAATCGCCTCGGCCACGTCCACATGCCATTGCAGGGCTGTTTCACGCGGGTGGTCGGGCATCAGGCCGTGCTCGGTGCGCCCGGTCAGCGTTTCGGCGACCTGACCCACCAAGTTGGCGAACATTTCGTTCCCGGAGCCCGTCAGCAGCAGCGAGTGGAAGTAGATGTCCAGTTCCAGGAAGCGCGCCACGTCCCCGGCCCGGCCGGCGTCGCGCATGGCGTGGGAGATCTCCACCATCTCGCGGCGCAGTTCCTCGGGGGCATTGGCTGCGGCCAGTTCGGCGGCCACGGGCTCGACGGCGGTGCGCAGCTCCGCGAGGGAGCGAAGCTGGGCACCTCGGCCCTCGCCGGCGAGGCGCCAGCGGATCACCTGGGAATCAAAGGGGTTCCAGCGGTTTGCCGGGAGCACCCGGATGCCGACCCGCTTGGTCGTTTCGACCAGGCCGAGGGACTGCAGGACGCGTACTGCCTCGCGGACCACCGAGCGGGAGACTTTGAGTTCGTCTTCGAGGTGCTCGGCCAGCATGACGTGGCCGGCCGGGAGCTGGCCCGCGACGATGCGGGTGCCGAGGTGCTCGACGGCACGGTGGTGGAGGCTGGTGGGCATAGTCGTAAGCATAGTGCGGCGGACATCCAGCGAGCCGCCGTTTCGGACCGGGTCCGGGGCACACCGACGGGGACGGGGCTGATGCGAAGTCGTGGGCGGGTCCGGCAGACGACGGCGCCACACCGCGGTGTGCCGGGTTCCCGGGTTCGGGCAGACGCTCCGGACTCCGGCATGACGCTCCTGCCCAGTTACTTCCACGCGCGCCGGCCGGCACCCGCGGAATCCCGCGGTTCCCGGGGGCCGACATGGGTTCCGGACGCGAGTAACTGGGCTGGAACGTCGGCACCCGAGGACCGGGACCACCGAGTTGATGTGGCCCCGGGGTAGTCGCGGGTTTTGGCCCCACCGCAGGTAGGGTTCCGGCCTGCCGTCCGGCGCGGTGGGGTTTCGTGGGTGCGGGCCGGCGGATCCTTCGGGACATGGTGGCCGACGGAAACGCCAACCTCGCGCCCAAAAGCCAGCCGGAATCTACCCCCTGCCGGCCCACACACCCAGCACTGGCAGGAGGGGAGGGTGCCGGGAATCATAGCCGGGAATCATAGACTGTTTGTGACGGGCCGTATTCCGCAGCGTGGGCGCCGCTTTCCCGTAGCCCGCGGAAATACATATGGTTTATTCAGAGCCACTGTTCTCATGAAGCGTGTTCCGCAGCAAAGCGCGGGACGATTTGCACTCGTTGCACAGAAATGAATTGGAGTTTTGATGTCAGCACACATCGGTGTCACCGGCCTTGCGGTGATGGGGGCCAACCTCGCCCGCAACCTGGCCCGGAACGGCTTCACCGTTGCCCTGCACAACCGGTCGGTGGAGAAAACCGACGCGCTTCTGGCCAAGCACGGCCAGGACGGCGACTTTGTCCGCACGGAAACACTCCAGGAACTCGTTGACTCGCTGGAGAAGCCGCGCCGCGTGCTGATCATGGTGAAGGCCGGCAAGCCGGTCGACTCCGTAATCGAGCAGCTTGAGCCGCTCCTGGAGCCGGGCGACATCATTATCGACGCCGGAAACTCGCACTACGAGGACACCCGCCGCCGCGAAGCCTCGCTGGCCAAAAAGGACCTGCACTTTGTCGGCATCGGCGTCTCGGGAGGCGAGGAAGGTGCGCTCAACGGCCCCTCGATCATGCCCGGCGGCTCCAGGGAATCCTACGACGCCCTCGGACCGCTGCTGGAAAAGATCGCCGCCCACGTGGACGGCAAGCCCTGCTGCGCCTGGATCGGCACCGACGGTGCCGGCCACTTCGTCAAGATGGTCCACAACGGCATCGAATACGCCGACATGCAGGTCATCGGCGAAGCCTTCGACCTGCTGCGCTCCGGCGCGGGCATCGAACCGGCCGAACAGGCGAAAATCTTCACCGAGTGGAACAAGGGCGATCTGGCCTCCTTCCTGATCGAAATCTCCGCCGAGGTCCTGGGCCACGTTGACGCCAGGACCGGCAAGCCGTTTGTCGACATCGTCAAGGATGCTGCAGGCCAGAAGGGCACCGGCCGCTGGACGGTCATCTCCGCACTCGAGCTGGGTTCCCCGACGTCGGGGATCGCCGAATCGGTCTTCGCCCGGGCGCTGTCCTCCCAGACGGAGCAGCGCAGGCTGGCCCAGGAACTCCTGGCCGGCGCCGAAGCCGATGTGGAGATCCCCGAGAGCTTCGTCGAGGACGTCCGCCAGGCGCTGTACGCCTCCAAGCTGGTCTCCTACGCCCAAGGACTGGATATGCTCACCTCCGCGGCCAAGGAATACGGCTGGGACCTCAAACTGGACGAGATCGCCTCGCTGTGGCGCGGCGGCTGCATCATCCGCGCCGAACTGCTCAAGGAGATCACCAAGGCCTATGCGGCGGCGGAGAAGCCGGCCAACCTGCTCTTCGCCCCGGCCTTCATCAAGGCGATCGCCGATGTCCTCCCGGCCTGGCGCCGGGTGGTCTCCACCGCGGTCCAGCTCGGCATCCCGGTACCGGTGTTCTCCTCCTCGCTGGCCTACTACGACGGCCTGCGCCGCAAGCGCCTGCCCGCGGCAGTCATCCAGGGACAGCGTGACCTCTTCGGTGCCCACACCTATGGCCGTGTCGATGCCGAGGGCACCTTCCACACCCTCTGGGGCGAGGATAAGTCCGAGATCGAGGCAGTGGACACCCACTAGCTTCAGCCCCACGACGCCGGCCGGCGCTCCCCGCTACGCTGGGAGTGCCGGCCGTTTGTATACCCATCCCGGGACCCATGCCGGGACCCATGCCGGAGCCAGTGCCGGAGCCAGTGCCGGAACCCGTCCCGAGAATCCATCCCAGGAGTGCAGCAGATGTCCCAGCCAGTAGCATTTGTCACCGGTGCGTCCACCGGGATCGGTTTTGAAACCGCCAAGAAACTTGCCGCGCACGGGTTCACGGTCTATGCCGGGGCGCGCCGCGTCGACAAGATGGAGCCGTTGAAGGCGCATGGTGTCAACGTCGTGTCGCTGGACGTGACGGACGAGGACTCGATGAGTGCCGCCGTCGGCGCGGTCATGGCCGCGCACGGGCGGATCGACGTCCTGGTCAACAACGCCGGCTACGGTTCCTACGGCTCTCTCGAAGAGGTGGAACTGGCCGAAGGCCGGCGCCAGTTCGACGTCAACGTGTTCGGCCTGGCCCGGATGACGCAGCTGGCACTTCCTGCCATGCGGGCGGCGGGCCGGGGGCGGATCATCAACGTGTCCTCCATTGGCGGGCAGATGTATGAGCCGCTGGGCGCCTGGTACCACGCCACGAAATTCGCGGTGGAGGGCTTGAGCGATTCCCTGCGGCTGGAGCTCAGGCCGCACGGCATCGAGGTCTCAATCATTGAACCCGCCGGCACCCAGACCGAATGGGGCGCCATCTCCGGGGAAAGCCTGCTGGCCACGTCTGGCCGCGGACCCTACATGGACCAGGCGAAGATCGTGGCCGCGGCGCTGGCTTCCACCGACGGCTCGGCGATGTCCACCCATCCGGACGTGATTGCCGACGCGATCGTGCACGCCGCGACCTCCCCGAAGCCCAAGACCCGGTATCCGGTAGGCAAGGGGGCGCGGGGCATCCTGCTGTTGCGGCGCCTGCTGCCGGACCGCGTGTTCGACGTCGTGATCTGGAAAATCTACAAGCGGTTTCCCGCCTAGCTTCACGGGTCCGGTTCCGGCGGCAGGAAGCGCCGGTCAGATCCGGTATTCGATCTCGTATTCGGCGGGGTCCACGGCGGGCTTGGTCTCCCGCAGCGCGTCGCGGTGCCGCCAGGTGGCCGGTACCCCGGTGAGGATGGATTCTGCGGGGGCGTCCTTGACCACGACGGCGTTGGCGCCGATGGCGCTGTCCCGGCCAATGGTGATGGGGCCCAGGACCTTGGCGCCGGCGCCGATCACCACCCGGTCCTCGATGGTGGGGTGGCGCTTGACCTTGGCCAGGGAGCGGCCGCCGAGGGTGACTCCGTGGTAGATCATCACGTCTTCGCCGATCTCGGCGGTCTCGCCGATGACAACGCCCATGCCGTGGTCGATGAAGAAACGGCGGCCGATCGTGGCCCCGGGGTGGATCTCGATGCCGGTGAGGAACCGGGCCAGCTGCGAGATCAGCCGGGCCGGGAACCGCAGCGCGGGGTTCTGCCAGAGCCGGTGCGTCACGCGGTGGAACCAAATCGCATGCAGGCCGGAGTAGGCAAAGAAGTTCTCAAAAGAGCCTCGAGCCGCCGGGTCATGCGACCGGGCGGCGTCGAGGTCTTCCTTCAGTCTTGCGAAGAAGCTCACAAAGACCTTTCTACGAAATCTACGGAATTTTGGGCGGCGGCAGGACTCAGCCGCGGATGTCGTCGTACAGTGCGGTGGAGATGTAGCGCTCACCGAAGTCGCACACAATAGCAACGATCAGCTTACCGGCGTTCTCCGGGCGCTTGGCGAGCTCGAGGGCGGCCCAGACGATCGCGCCGGAGGAGATGCCGCCGAGGATACCTTCCCTGTTGCCGAGTTCGCGGGCCACGCGGACCGAGTCTTCCAGACTGGCGTCAATGACCTCGTCGTAGACGTTGGTGTCCAGGATTTCCGGCACAAAGTTGGCGCCGAGGCCCTGGATTTTGTGCGGCCCCGGGGCGCCGCCGTTGAGGATGGCGGAGTCCTTCGGTTCGACGGCGATGATCTGGACGGCGGGCTTGCGCTCCTTCAGGACCTGCCCGACGCCGGTGACGGTGCCGCCGGTGCCCACGCCGGCGACGAAGATGTCCACTTTGCCGTCCGTGTCGGACCAGATTTCCTCAGCCGTGGTTTGGCGGTGGATCTCGGGGTTGGCCTCGTTGGCGAACTGCTGGGCCCAGATGGAGTTCTCCGTGTTGGCCACGATCTCCTGGGCCTTCTCCACGGCGCCGCGCATGCCTTCGGAGCCGGGGGTGAGCACAATCTCGGCGCCGTAGGCGCGGAGCATAACGCGGCGTTCGGTGGACATGGTTTCCGGCATAGTCAGGATGACCTTGTAGCCGCGCGCCGCGCCGACCATGGCCAGGGCGATGCCGGTGTTTCCGGAGGTGCCTTCGACGATGGTGCCGCCGGGCTGGAGCGCCCCGGACTTTTCGGCAGCATCAACAATGGCGACGCCGATCCGGTCTTTGACGCTGTTGGCCGGGTTGTAGAACTCCAGCTTGACGGCCACCGTGGCATCCAGACCCTCGGTCAGCCGGTTGAGCCGGACCAGCGGAGTGCCGCCAACCAGTTGCGTAACATCGTCATAGATCCGTGCCATGTGTGTCTGTGCCTGTCTTTCAAGAGGGATTGCTGGGGTCAGCCTAACGAGGGCGCGCAGGCCCTGGCTAAGCGTTTAGCCATGCAGAGTAATATTTCCTGGCCTTCGCCAGTTTGGGGTTGATGATCACCTGACAGTAGCCCTGTTCCGGGTACTTGGAATAGAAGTCCTGGTGGATCTCTTCGGCCTCATGGAACACCGGCAGCCGGCTCACCTCGGTCACGATCGGATGCGCCCACAGCTCCTGGTTCCGGCCGATGGCTTCCTCGTAAAGGATCTTCTCCTCCGTCGTCTCGTAGAACATCGAGGAGCGGTACTGTGTTCCGACGTCGTAGCCCTGCCGGTTGAGGGTGGTGGGGTCGTGGAGGGCGAAGAACATGTCCAGGATGACCTCCGCGGGGATAACCTCCTCGTCGAATGTCACCGCCACCACCTCGGCATGGCCGGTGGTTCCGGAGCACACGGAGTAGTAGTCGGGGGTGCGGTCATGGCCGCCGGTGTAGCCCGAAACGACCGAGCTGACACCCTTGGTTTTCTGGTAAACGGCGTCGAGGCACCAGAAGCAGCCTCCGCCGAGGACAAAAGTTCTCATGCCCTGTTCAATGTCTAAGACGCCCCGATGATTCCCGACGACGGTGGGGCCGGCCAGTCGATAAGGTAAAAATAAGGGTATGGAACCTGTAAACACCGACGTTTCAGCCGGGGAATCTTCCGGTGCCCCCACCCTGGGCATGATCCTGCTCGCCGTGGAGGAGCTCTGGCCCGAGTCCCTGGCCGAGGAATGGGACGAAGTGGGCCTCGTGGCGGGCCACCCCTCCGCCGATGTGAGCAAAATCCTCTTCGCCGTCGATCCGACCCTGGCGGTGATTGAGGAGGCGATCGAGTTTGGCGCCGAACTGCTCATCACCCACCACCCGCTGCTGCTCAGGGGCGTCACCTCGGTCGCGGCGAACACCGCCAAGGGCAAGGCCGTACACCGCCTGATCGAGTCCGGGACCGGGCTGCTGACAGTTCACACCAACGGGGACTCGGCCGTCGGCGGTGTTTCGGATGTCCTCGCCGATGCGCTGGGCCTGCAGAACGTTGCGCCGCTGACGCCGGCCGCGAACGGTCTGCCGGAGGAAGGCATCGGACGGGTCGGCGACCTCGTGGAAGTCATCACCCTGGGCGACTTCGCCGCCCGAGTCTTCGGCATCCTGCCTTCCGTTGCCGGGGGCGTGCGGGTTTCCGGTGACCGGGACGGCCTCGTGCGGCGTGTTGCCGTGTGCGGCGGCGCCGGCGATTCCCTCTTCCCTGCGGTCCGGGCCAGCATCGCGGACGTCTACCTGACCGCGGACCTAAGGCACCATCCGGCGTCGGAAGCACGCGAGGCGGCCGTCAATGACCGGCCGTACCTGATCGACGTGTCGCACTTCGCCAGCGAGTGGCTCTGGCTGCCGGCGGCTGCCCGGGCGCTGGGCAATGTGCTGGCCGATCAGGGGCACGACGTTGAGATCCGGGTCAGCACCACCAACAGCGATCCGTGGGACTTCATTCTGACCCCGGGCTAAGCCTGGCGTGCGAGGGGCCCCGGGTGAGCGTAGCGAGGCTGGGGAGCACGCTAGGCGCTAGAGTCTAGGGAGCGCCGATTAGGTGTCCGGCTCCGGCCGGTAGGGATCAAGCGGAGGTAATAGTGGCCAAGGCAGCACCGGCGGAACAGTTGAAGTTGCTCGAATTGCAGGGACTTGATGCCAAGCTCAAATCCCTGTCCAACCGCCGCCGCAGCCTTGAGAGTGACTCCCGGATCACCGATCTCGAGGCAGCCCTGGGTGTCGCCAACGGTGAGCTCGGTGCCGCGAAGGTGGCCGTTCACGACGCCGAACTCGAACTCAAGCGCTCCGAGGCCGACGTCGAGCAGGTTGCCTCCCGGATCGAACGTGACGAGGCGAAGCTCAACAGTGGCACCGGCCTGTCCAAGGACCTCGTCGCCCTGCAGCGCGACCTCGTGTCCCTCAACAAGCGCCGCTCCGACCTCGAGGACGTAGAGCTGGAAGTCCTCGAGCGGCTGGACTCCCTCCGGTTACGCCAGGCCACGCAGCAGCAGATCGTGGACGACATCCAGGGTTCCTTCGGCTCCATCCGCTCCGAACTGGACGAGCAGCTGGCCGAGATCGCCGCGGAGGCTACGGTGGTGCGCGGCAAGCGTGCCGAGTTCGCCGAGGGACTGGACACCGGTCTGCTGGCGATCTACGAAAAGACCCTGGCGCGGCGCGGCGTCGGTGCCGCCCGGCTGTTCCACGGAACCTCCGAAGGCTCCGGCATGCAGCTCAGCCCGGGCGACCTCGCCGAAATCAAAGCCGCGGCCGAGGACGACGTCGTGTTCTGCCCGGATTCCGGCTGCATCCTGATCCGCTCCGCCGAGTGGGCCTAGGCAAGGATGATGTTCAGGGTGTGCGGCTTCCGGGCCGTCGCCTCGACGAACTCGGCGGTCCACTTCTCGGCCGCCGCCTTCTGCAGCTGTGCGGGCGTCTGCGGTGCCTTGCCCCGGCGGCTCAGCAGATGCCGGGCCAGTTCCCCGCGGGTGTGCTTGGCGAAGTGGCTGACCACCTTGCGCACACCGTTGACCTCGGTGAAGACGTTCACGGCGACGGTCTGCGACGGCGGGGGAGTCCAGGCTGCGGCGTAGGTGCTGGAGCGGCAATCCACCAGCAGCTCAGCTTCTGTGGCGGCCGCGAGGGCCTGGTCCAGCTGCGGTTTCCAGAACGCCGCGAGCCGGCCGACGTCGGGCAGCGCCGTCGCCATCGACAGCCGGTAGGCAGGCACCCGGTCGGCGAAGCGGATGGCTCCCCAGAGGGCCGAAACGACCAGTACCGACACGTCCGCTTTCCTCCGCTGCGCCGGGGTGAGGGAGTTATAGTCCAGCGCGTCGTAGAGCACCCCGGAATAGACCTGGTGTGCCGGAGCCGCCGGTTCAGCGTGCAGCCGAGTGTTGCGTTCGACGTCGGCCCGCAGCGTGGCGCCGACGCCCAGCAGCGCCAGGGCGTCCTCGTGGGCGCTGACTGTACCGAGCGCCTCCAGCACTTTCGCCCGGGAGCTGTTGAGCCCGGGGAAGCTCAGGGTGGCCCAATCGACGGCGTCACTGCCGACGGCGGGGGTCTTGCCCTCGGAGGGCGGCAGCAGGATCAGCACTGTCCAATGGTACCGGCGGCGCGGAATCCGAATCCTCCGGGGCAGCGTCAGGCCAGGTGCATGCCCAGGAAGGACAGTACCGCTGGCAGGATCGAGCGCAAGTAGGCATAGTCATGGCCGCCGGGCTGGAAGCCGGCCTCGACGTCGCCCGGGAGGCCCCCGACGTAAGCGCGGACCGTAGCGAGGAGTTCGTCCCCGGTGCCGCAGTCCACCCGCTTCGGCACGGCGGCGAGTCTGGGCCGGAGCGCGAAGACATCGTGGGCGGCGAAGTCCGCCGCGCTGTCGAAGGCGCCCTCGATCCGGTCCTCAAACCGTTCCCAGACTGCAGGGCTCATGGCGGCCACCGCCCGCAGCCCGGGCAGCCTGCCCTGGGAAGCGAGCAGCAGGGAGCCGAAGCCGCCCATTGAGAAGCCGAAGAGCCCGATCCTGCCGAGGTCGAAGCCCTGACCACCGAGCAGGGGGACGAACTCCTTTACCAGCATCGACTGCGCATCGCTTCCGTCCGCGCGCGGATGCCACCAGGTGTCACCGCCGTCCACGGCGGCGATGGCGAACGGCGCGCCGCCGGCGTCGAGGTGACGCTGGAGGGCCTCCCCGGCGGCCATGCCCGCCAGCAGATCACTATGGCTGCCGCCGAGCCCGTGCAGGAATACCGCCACGGGCAGCCGCGGCTGCCTGCTCCCGGGCGGCAGTTCGGGCGGCAGCTCGGGCGCGGCGAGGGACCAGTTGCAGGGAACTCCCGGGCGGAAGGCTGAGAAGAACGAACCCGTCGTGGTGGTGACCGAAAGGGGAGCAGCGGGAAGAGCCGGGGCCGCGGGTGCGGCAGACGCCGTCGTGGGCGGTCCCGAAGCGGGGAGGGGTGCCGGTGTGTTCGAGCACGCCGCGGTTCCGGCTGTGCACAAGCCTGCACCTGCCAGCTGCAGCAGGCGGCGCCGGGTCAGAGCGGACTGGTCCATGCCACGATCATAGGCTCCGGCGCGGACCCCTGCGGTGCCACGTGGATCGTCTTCATGGGCGCGCCCGACGCCGGCGCACATGCCTGCGCCGCCACGTCCGCGCCATGTCCGCGCCATGTTCCGGGGTGAGCGGGTTCTGCGGTGCGGGCGGGACTGCGGGGGACCGTAGAATGGACGGCGGATGGGTTGACCAGGCGGCCGCGCGTCACGCAAGTGGCTCGAGGAACGTCCGGGCTCCGCAGGGCAGGGTGGTGGGTAACGCCCACTCGGGGTAACCCGCAGGCCAGTGCCACAGAGAATAGACCGCCTGCATGCCGTGGGTGCTTGCACACGCGGCAGAGCAGGTAAGGGTGAAACGGTGGTGTAAGAGACCACCAGCTTCCCGGGTGACCGGGAAGGCTAGGTAAACCCCACCCGGAGCAAGGCCAGACAGGGCACGTTTGAGGGCTGCTCGCCCGAGTGTCCGGGTAGGCCGCTGGAGGGCGTCGGCAACGGCGTTCGTAGATGGATGGCCGCTACTCCCGCACCGGTAACGGGGCGGGAACACAGAACCCGGCGTATCGGTCAACCCATCCATCCACATTGCCGGAAATCGCCGAGCTGCCGGGGATATTCCGCGCATTCGCGGACTGTGGGGCTTGTCTGCTTCGGCCCATTTCGGCGCATTTCGACTGGTCTGGACGGGGTGTTTGCCCCCAGAATGCCCCCGGCGTCAGGCTGGCAGGAACCCGGGGAGTCGGTCAGACCACCGGACGGCGCGCAGATGCTCGGGGCAGCGCCGGTATTCTTCGATGTCCCATTCGGAGTCGGTGACGCGGCGGACGTTGCCGGCGGGGATCCAGGCCCAGTGTGCGTGGTGTCCGTCGTCCTGCCACGACACGAGGATGTGGGAGGGGTTCCAGCGTTCGGCGACGGCGTAGACATCGACCGTGCCGGCTGTCAGGGGAACGGTGGCCATGACTTTCGGGTACTGGCCGTAGGTCCACGAGTGCGCGGCTTCCGGATCGTGGCCCGGGTCGGGCATCAGGTACTCGTGGGTGAGCCCGTCTAGGGTGAACGTTGCCATAGCGCCATGGTAGGCCCGCCGGGCGACAAGGCCCCCTAGACTGTCGACATGAAATCAATCCCGCTCTGCCCCGAGTGCTTCCACGCGAAGCCACGGCCGCGCCTGTCGGGTTTACCGCGGCTCCGTGTCGTGGTTACTCCAGCGGTAGGGAAGTTGCGCGGAGTCGCTCCTGCAGTGGTCGCGCTGGTGGAGAGCTGCCGCGTACACGTTCCCGCTGCCGAATCTGTCGCCGGGTTGGACGGGCACTGTGGGTGCCTTCACGCTTTCCACGCTGCCTAAGATCCTGCAGCTAGTGAAGTATTGCTAAGTTCGCTTTGGTCTGCCTAGTATGACCGCGGGATACGGACCGCACCTGTTGGGGGCGGTCCGTCCGGCATCCGCCTCTTGCCGACCCGCTAGGGCTGGCTCCATGAACTCCAAGGCCTGGAGCCAGCTTGCGGCGGTACGGAGGCCATAGCGATACCGTCCCCGCACAAGCCCGCACAAGAAAACGCCACCGCACCATGATCCGAGGACCACGATGCGGGGGCGTTTCCGGGCATCCGGCCGCTATTGGGGGGTGCAGCCGGACCTAGTGATCATAGTTAGGTGAGAATTTCAAGTCAACCGAAGGCGTTGCCAGCTCACTGACCTGCACTTACTCTGAATTTGGGAGTGGCCCGGGCAACCAAAGTTGGGGGCAGGCCACAGGCGTGCGCGTCACGCCGATCCCTGCAAAAGGCTGGCTCCATGGTCTCAATACGATGGAGCCAGCTTGCAGGGCCTATCGACAACAGAAACGCCCCCACCCTCCGAAGAGGGCGGGGGCGTTTAGGTCAGGCTTTGTCGGGGGCGAGCCAGGGTGCGAAGCGGCGGATGAGGTCATCGACGGCGGGCAGGGCCATGACGCGGGTGATGCCGGCTGCGATCGTGAGTGAGGTCGCCGCCCATTCGAGTCCCGGATCAATCCCGGCGGCCTGGATGATGAGGGCCCAGGCGGCGGCGAGTCCGATGAGGAACGCGAACACGGTGCGGGTGGTGGCCCGCCACGGGTACGCGGTCTGAGTGCTGGTGGTTGCTTCGTGGTCGCCCATCACTTGCCTGCCGCCTTATCCAACTCGGCCTGCTCCCGGGCCGGCAGCAGCACGCCCAGGCCCGAGGAAAGCAGCTCGGTAAATTCCGCCAGGCTCAGGGCCCGGTAGCCGCTCCCGCCGTCCCAGGCGTAGACCGTCTGTTCCTTGTCTCCGACGACGAGCATCGTCGGCGCCGGGCGTGGCGCGGACAGCTCGGCGATCTTCGCTTCCAGCTCCTCTATGGCCGCGGCGGAAAGGTTACTCTGCTCGGCGATGAGGGTGCGGAAGAAGCCGGCGAGCAGGTCCCGGTTCCGTTCGTCGTTATCTCGGATGGCCTGGAACTGTGCCGCCTCCCATCCGACGATCTGGTCCAGCCGTGCCATCACGGTATCTACTACTGCCATGTCGAACTCCTCTGTACTGGTGGTGGGGGTGGTGGATCCGGCCGGCGCGAGGGCCGAGGTGACGAAGTACGGGTTCGGGTCCGCGCGCCCATAGACGTCGGTGCCGAAGTTGAACGGGCGGAACAGAAGCTCAAAGTGGAGGTGTTTGCCGGCGGAGTAGCCGGTGTCTCCGATCGTGGCGATCCGCTGCCCGGCGCGGACCGTGTCGCCGGCCTTGACGGTCCAGCCGGCGAGGTGGTTGCTGGTGGTGTCAAAGCTGATGTCGCCCTGCTTGTGGCCGATCACGACGACGTTCCCGGCGGAGGAATCGATGCGGTCGTTGCGGTTGAAGTCCGGGTTCAAATACCAGCCGTTCGGCCAGCCGAGGTTCCGCGAGTCGCCGGCGTAGAGCACGATGCCGTCGGCGGCCGCGAACACCTCATCCATGACCTGCCCGGCGCTAAAGTAGGCGTAGTCCTGGCCGGTGTGCCGGCGGCCGTCCTGCAGCTGCTTGGCGCCGTATCGCTGCGTTATGTGACCCCGGCAGGGCCTGACTAACTGGATCATGCGCTCTCCTTATCGGGGGGTGGTTTCTTGAGCTGTGGCCAGGGGCGGAGCTCCCGGGCTTCCATGCCGTGCTCGGTGCAGTCCCGGCGGAGCTGGGAGGCGTACTCTTCGGTGACGCGGCGGTTGTAGGCTTCGACGTCGGCCCGGGCGTCGGAGTGGTCTGCGCGGTCCCGCTCGGCGTCGCCGCGGGCCCGTTCGGTGCGGACCAGCGCCCAGGCCTCGTCGCGCTGCTGCTTGAGGCCGGTGTTGCGGATCCGTTCCCGGCCGGCGGTGCCGTTGACGTGCTTGATGACGCCGTTGGCGACTACGCCCAGGAACGTGAAGAGGCCTGCTGAGCTGAGGACCGCGGCCCAAATCTGCTGGGAAGAGTCCATTCGGGGCCTACTTCTCTGGATCGTAGGAGTAGTGCCGGGTCTTGGCGAGCCGGGCCACAAAGAGCAGCGCCCCGAGCATGACGAAGCTGATGGTCGCCAGGCGGAGGCTGAACTGGGTCACAGGTGTCGCGCCGATCGCCACGCCGTAGACCAGCATTGCGAAGCCGCAGAGGATCGCGCCGGCCCGCTCCAGCCACCACCAGCCCTGCAGCACGGTGAACAGGCCGGTTCCCCCGCCGAGGACCAGCATCCCGGCCCAGATCATCACCAGGGCCTGCCCGATGGTGCCCTGCAGGCTCCGCGGGGGGTCCGCGAGGATCGCGCCGCCCAGCACGGTCACGCCCAGGTAGACGAGGAAGTACACCGCGGACTGTTTGCGGGGCTCCTGGACCCGGAGCCATAGCCGGTGCAGGGCGGGGATCATGTGGCGGCCCCGGCCGGGGGCGAGGCTTGCATCGACTGCGCGACCCGGTCCCATTTCTCGTTCACCACGAACTGGATGTCACCGTCCGGCACGGCCGAGGTCTCGACGGTGCCGTTTTCCACGGTGACGTTCGCCGCGATCGAAGGGTTCGTGGAGACGTGGTTCACCATCGCGGTGACGGGCTCCATCGGGTTGTCCAGGACGAACTCGGTGAGCGCCCGGGATTCCGGGGTCAGGGTCCATTGTTCGATCTCCTGGGCCCTGACCATCATGGCCGCCGCGATCCGCCAGGTGAAGTCCTGGTCATCGCGGGCCCGGGCGTATTTGAGAAGGTTCGAAGACATGGTTTCCTTACTTGTTGTATTTGAAGAAGAGCTTGGCCGCGGTCGCGGACCCGTAGGACGAGACGACGTTCGGGGCTTCCAGGATCAGGCCCCGGTATTGCCCGGTCTGGAATCCGTTCCACAGGTTCGACGGGATATCGACCCAGCGGCCGCCCGGTTTGGGCCAGTTGCTGCTCAGCACAGCCGCCGTGCCGCCGGGGTACGTGACGGGCGTCGTGGTCCCGGCGACGCCGTGCACGGCGATGCTGGCCGTTCCGCCGGCGTTGTCGTACCAGTGGTCGAAGTAGAAGTACGCCTGCATCCCGGTGATGGTGCCGCCGGACAGGAACGGGGTGAGGTCGTTGAACATCGCCACGGACCGGAGCCAGCCGGCACCGCCCGGGCTGGCACCCTGGAACATCTTTCCGTCCGCGCCCGCCCAGATGTATTTCGCCCCGTTCGCGGTGTAGGTCTGCAGCGCCACGGCGGACGCTTCGAGCTCGCGTGGCTGCGCCGCGGGTGCTGCAGGTGGCGGGGTGACGGTGTTGCCCGCGAACTGGATTCCGCCGCCGGAGGTGGGGATCATCAGGTTGGGGGTGGCCGGGCCCATGTCCTCGATGTACATTTCAATCGGGGTGTCCGCCGACCCTGCCGGGCCGACAATCGCCGATCCTTCCCACCGTTTGAACAGCAGCAGGAACCGGTAGTTCCCCGCCGGGGCGATCAGCAGCTTCTCGACCTTCATGGAGTTGTTGCCGCCGTAGACGATCGCTTCGCGCACATACGTCAGCAGGGTGCCGGTGCTGACCGTAGGCGCTGCGGGTACCCCGGTGGCGGAGTAGGTGTACCGTACCTCCAGGTGCGCGAGGATCCCGGTGAGGTCGCTGACGGTCATCAGGATGTTGTTCGTCGCGATCCGGTAAAGGCGGCCCCCGCGGAGAGGCACAGAAATTTCCATGATGCCCCAGCCGGTCCGGTTATCGGAGACGCCGGGGTTGTCGTACCGGGCCCCGTAGCCGATGACTTTGGAACTGGACGCGTCGATGAGCGTGTCGAGTTCCCGGCCCTGATAGGTCAGGCTGTTAGCCGCATGGACTTCCTTACCCGCGATCCGCCCCGTCGCGTTGATGCTCGCGACGGTCTCCCCGGCGGCATTGCTCACCGCCACGTTGTCATCCGTGCCCGCGACCCCGAACCGGACAACCTCCCGGGGCGCTTCCCCTGCTGCCGTGGGGGCTGCGAAGGCGCGGAACCCGGTCGGGTCCATCCGGGCGTGCTGCCCGGCCGGATTCCCCGAGACGATCTGCGTCGCCAGGACCAGCTGGGCCTCCAGCATCCCGGCATTGACCTTCAGGAACGAACCCAGCTTCGCCGACATCTCCACGCTCGCCGTGATGTGGTCCGCGATGATCCCGCCCGTGGCGATCAGCGCCGCCCCGTTCTGCTTGCGATAGGCCAGACCGGCAAGCTTCTGCGTCGCGTTGAACACCGTGCCCGCGGAGTGGTTGGCGAACATGCGGAATCCCATGTTCGTGTTTCCAACCGCGGTCTTCACTGGCACGCTGAACCGCGTCCAAACAGTCGGCACCGCGTAGCTACTCAGCGGATACACCGGGGTGGGGTTGCCTCCACCGGATTCCATAGCCTCGATGAACACCCGCGACCCGGCAACGGACGCCTTGATCCAGCCCTCCAGGATGTACCAGGTGTTCTCCTCTACCTTTGGCGCCGGGACATCGTTCGCAAGGTAGATCGTGGTCTGGGTGCTGATCGTGAAGGACCCGAGGGTTCCGTTGGGCTTGTCGGCAGCGTCGAATACCCAGCCGCTCCAGCTGGTATTGTTCCCGTTCTCACCGTAGCCGTTGGCCATCAGGTTCTCGCCGGACACCAGCAGCTGACTGGCGGTGATTTTCCGGCTGTTGACGACGTCGGAGTACAGCTTGTCAATGACACCGATGCCCATGCTCGCGGTGCCGGCGGTGAGTTGGGATACGGCGAGGCTGATGAACTTGCCGGAGTCGGCCGCTACCTGCTGCGCGACGAGGTCGGCGAGTCTGGACGCCCCGGTGACGGTCAGGTTCCCGATGTCGGCCTGCTGGAAGCTCGCGGTCGCCGCGGCCATCTTCTGTGCCACCACCTCGTTGACGGCGGCCGTGTTGGCGGTGAGTTTGCCGACGTCGAGGTTCGCGATCATCTGGTTGTCGATGTCGCGTTTCGTCCAGGTGGAGCCGTCCACACCGCCCAGGCCCGTGGTCGCGTTCGGGGCGGAGCCGCCGGTCTGCTGCCACTGCCCGATGATGACGTCGCCGTTGCCTTTCTGCATCCAGACGGTGCCGAACGGTGAGGAGCCCGTCGGCGGGGTGGTCCCGAAGAGGTTCTTCCCGGTGTGCGTCGCCGCGTTCAGCGCCGCGTCGGCGGTGCCCTGGGCTTCCCCGGCCTTCCCGGACGCGGCGGTCGCGGCGGTCGCGGCTGCGGTGGCCGCGTCCAGCGCTGCCTTCGCGTCGGTGATGTCGTAGGCGACGACGTCGTCGACCCAGTACGTGTTCCCCGCCGCCGTCCGCACCCAGGGCGCGACGCGGACCTGGACGGCGTCTGCGGTGAGGATGGTGTAATCGACCGTGATCTTGGTGTAGGCCGTCGACGAAATATCGAGGGACGACACGGCCGGGGCCGGGTATCCGGTGATGGTGCCGGTGCCCCCGGCGGTGGTCTTCGCCTGAAAAACTGCGCCGACCGCGGAAGCGACGCTGGTGGTGCCGGCCCGCTTGATCCAGAACTCACAGCGGTAGGTCCGCCCGGTGGCCCCATCGAACCAGGCATTCGTCGGCCAGACGTTACCCGCAGTGGGGACCAGCTTCATGGAGCGGGTGCCGGACCGCTTCTCCGCGGTGTCGTAGAACTGGTTTGCCGTGGTTGGCCAGATGTCGTCGGATTCGAACCCGCCGTTGAGGATCAGGCTCGCCCCGCTGGCCATCACTAGGTCGAGCTGACGCTTGGCCTCCGCCGCCGCCGTGTCCGCCTTGGTCTGGGCGGTGGCCGCAGCCGCCGTCAGAGCGGCTGACTTGGCCGTGTCGATGCGGGTGTCCACGGTGCTCAGCTGCCCGAACGCGGAGGTCAGGCTGGTCTCTGCCGTGGTCAGCCGCCCCTCGGCCGCTGCCAGTTCGGCATCCAGCGCAGGCAGGGTGGTGTTCTGCAGCGTGCCCATGTCCGCGGCGAGCAGGGCCTGCGCCGCATCGCTGGCAGTCAGGGCTGCCGCCAGCTCCGCCCGGGCCGCGTCGGCCTCAACCTGGGCGGCGGCGATTGTTGCGTCCGCTGCCGTGAGTGTGGCGGCGGTCTCCGCCAGGGCGGCCGTCAGCTGCTCGTTCGTGTAGTTGACCAGGGCGACTGTCTGGCCGCTGGCTGCCCAGAGGGAGCCGTCGCCGCGCTCCGCGAGGCGGGCCTTCTCCTCGCGGTCACGCTTGGCGTCGGTGGGGGAAAACGGGCGGGGAAGTGAACCTTTCACTATTCTCCGATCTTGGCCAGGACTGGCTTGTAAACCCCGGTGGCGGGGGTGAGTGACCACCCCACGACGGGGAGGGCGGCGTCGAAGGTGAGGGACGGGCAGTCGATGATCGCGCGGGCGGTGTCGCCGAGGGTCAAGTCCCCGAGGCGGGTGAAGTCCTCGCCCGGGCCGGGGTTCCGGGCGGTCAGTTCGATCACGGACTGCCCGCCGAACATTTGCGCGGCGACGGCTTTGGCGTGTGAGTTGATGGTGTTTTGTTCCGTGACGCCGGTGAACGTTTCGCGGGCCTCCAGCCGGGGCCAGCCGGCTGCCTCCCGGACGGTGTCGATCACCGGGACGGACACCACCCGGGTGCCCTCCACCGTGTCCCCGATGGCCTTGACGTGGGTCGCGGCGGACCCGGCGGTCCAGTCGTCGTCGTGGTCGAAGTCGACGATGTTCTGGCCGAGTTCGAAGACGTGGACCGGGTTCGGGTCACGGTTGCCTAGGTGCGGGTATCCGGTGCGGGCGATCTTCCGCACGAACGTGTGCCCGTCATCGCCCCACACCACATCCACAGTCCAGTTGAACCCGTTGATCAGGGCCGCGAGTTCGTTCACCCGGTCATAAACCCGGGCGTTCTCCCCGTCCGCGTAGGTTTTGTCCCGCAGCACCCCCGAGGGCGGGCAGTCGTACTCCAGGCCGATGCTGGGGCCGGCCACCCCGACGAGGGCCCGGAAGATCTCCGAGGTCTGGTCCGCGCCCGCGAAGACAAGGTCCGGGACGTAGCGTTCGAGGAGGTACGCCTCGATCGTGCGGCACGGGTACCGGACCACACTGGCAACGGTCCGGGGCCGCCGCTGCGGGATGCCATGCCAAACGATCCGGTCATCCTCATCCACAATCAGGATCAGGGACCGCCACGGCAGCAGGGCCTCCTGCCAGGTGTCGGAGACCAGGTCCCCGCGGGCGTCGAACAAGGGCAGGGACAGGGTGCCCTCACCGTAGGCCTGCAACAGCCGGGACAGGGCCCCGTCAATGACCATCGGCAGTTCGTCCAGCACTTTGCCGGACACCAGCTCGCAGATCTTGAAGCGGTACATCAGCTATCCGATCGGGAAGGTAGCGGCAACCGTGGTGGAGGTGTTGTTGCCGGCGACGGTGACGAGGACGTTGCCGTCCGGGGCGACCACGCAGTTGACCCCGACAATCCGCCGGGCAGGCCGGAACGGTGCCGGAAAGTTGCAGATCGCCACCGACCCGGCCCACGCACCGGCGTTGACTGCGGCGCCGGAGATGTGGACGATGCCGTTCACGATCCGGGCCTTGATGCCGTCGTAACCGCCGAGGATGTAGGGGTTGAATCCGTTGCCGTAGACCGGAGGATCAACCCAGCCGGTGTCGCCCTCGACCCAGGCCGTCCCCGTGCAGACATCGATAGCCCCGCCGCGGTCAGCCCGCTCAGCACGGAGGTGAGCCCACTTCGGCAACGCGTCGCGCTCCGTGGCGTCACGCACCCGAATGGGTGAGCCCGCCGCCGCCGTGAACGGCCGCAGATCCGTCACCACAGGGTTGCCGCCGCCGACCTTCGGCACGTCGACGTGCGCCAGGGTGATCGACGGGGAACTCGGCACAGCCGGGTAGCCGCCGCCGGACGCCGCCGTCGCCGACGGGGTCCCCTCAATCACCCGGAACTGGGCGATCCGCCCGGCACCGCCGCCGTTGTCCGGGTCCAGGACCTCCAGCACCACCCGGTCGCGCCGCGGATTGGTGACATCCGCCGGGACCAGCGCGTCAATGGTGGCCGTCGCCGTCGCCCCCGTCAAATAGGCGCCCTTCGCGGTACCGACCGCGCAGCCGCCCGGGTTGATCCGCACATTCGACCCCGACAACGTCACGGTCAGCGCCCGAGGATCCAGCACCCCGGTCCGGGACACGCCCGCGCTGGCCCCACCGGCCAGCAGGAAGCCCAGGTCGCGGCGGAGTTCCTCCGAATCGTAGGACGGGCCCACCCCGCCGGGGGCGTTGATCCAGGTGGGGTCAAGAGCTGTCAGTGGCACGGGTTACCTCCAGGCATCGGACCAGCGCACCGTCATCCGGGCGTTGGCGTTGTAAGTACTAGCGTTGAATGACAGCTCCGTGCCGTCCGCCGGGACGATCCAGGCCCCGGAGAGGGCATTGCGCCGGTTCACCCCGTTGAGCTTCACCGTCTTCGCGTCCAGGTCGACCTCGAGGGTCTGACCGGTGCCCACCGTGATCGCGAACCGCATCACCTGGCCGTCGCTCGTGGTGATGTACGGGTTTACGACGTTGGTCAGGAGGACCGTGACCGGGGGCCTGGTAGAGCCCAGGTTGCGTATGGTGATACTGCCTGTGCCCACCGTGGCGTTGATGGAGATGGGAAGGCTGCCACCGGCCTGCCACCCGCCGTTCGCCACCGGGAGGCTGGTCTGGGCGGTGTATGTGAAGTCTGTACTACCATCCCCGGACAGCTTGCGGCCGTCCGGGGCAACCAACTGCATATCAAACTCGCCCAGCCGGTCGGTGATGTAGTCTCCCCCCGGAGGGGCCTGGTCCAGCCGCACGAGCATGTGCCGGACCAGACCGTCCTCTTCCACGACCAGCGGGGCCAGCTCGCCCCGGGGGATGTGCGCGGCCAGCAGGTCGAATCCTTCCCGGACGGCGATCCGGTCGGGGCCCTTGATGGTGCCATCCACTAACAAGGTCTTGGATGCGTCAAAGGCTTCCTCCACCCAGCCACCGTCGGCGAAGGCATTCTGGAACACGCCTCCAGTGCTGCCTGAGCCGGTGGGCCACCCCTTGACCCTCAGCGCCTTGAATGTCGACTGACCGGTGGTCCCAGTCAGGTTCAGCCCGGCCAAGGTGACCAACCAGTTGTCGTACTCCATATCAGAGCCCTTCCTGCTGCCGTGCCGAGTAGACCGCCAGAGCGCGGATGTCGGTCACCCCGTAGAAGTGTTGGTCTACTTGCTTCTGGACTGGTGGCGCTGCCGTTGGTGAAACCGCCTGGTGGAACCTCATGATCTGGACTGCAGCGGTCATCGTGCCGACTGCCCCGCCCGCAGCCATACCCGGAAACTGCCCCATCCGGAGGTTTTCCCGGAACTTGTAGACGGCCTGCTGCCCGCCCATCTTCTGCACATCCCCCTTATCGAGCATGTGCTCGCCGTCGGACGCCCAGATGGGCACCTCGTCGCTGGTGCCGGTGCCCGCCCCCCGGATCGCGCCGCCGTCGGCCTTGCCGGGGGCGTATACGCCCAGGCCCTGCCCCGCCGATCCGTCAGCCATGCTGGACGGCAGCCCCACCAACTTTTCAAACGTGGTTTTGTGCGTATTGATGTTGATGTCCACCTGGCGGGGAATGACGTCAATGGCGCCCTTGGTTTCCTGGGCTATGCGCTTGGCTTGGTCGGACATCCACGATTCGATCGTGACACCCGGCGGCACCTTCATGATTTGCCGGGCCAGGTCGATAGCTGCCTGGCCTGTGATGCCGAAAGCCCCGGCGCTCGTGACCAGGTTGTTGTAGGTGTCATTGAGGTTGCCCTGAAGCACGGCCTGACCCTCACCGTTCTTGGCGTTGGCATCAATAACCCTGTACCCGGCCGCTGCCACCGCGTCCAGCGCGGCCTCGTTGGCCCGGCCCGCTGCGGTGTTGGTGTCCAGTGAAGTACCGTTGGTCTTGGCGGATTCGCCGACCGCGTCGATGGCTTCCTGAAATCCACGTGCGGCGTCCCGGGCACTGAGCTGGATTAGCCCGGCACTGAGGAGCGCCTCCGTGAACTTGGCCAAGTCGCCGACCGTGCCGTCGGCGTTGACACCTACCTCGGCGAGGGCGTCAGCGACTTCCTTGGCAGCTACTGCTGCTGGGCTGGACGCGTCACCGGCCCCCTTGATACCGGCGGCGGCCTTGTCCCCGCCCTCACCGGCTGCCTTGGCATTTTCCTCGGCCTGCTTCAGTGCGTCCGCGTACTCGGGGAACTTGATCAGCAGATCGTCGATGCCGACGCCCTGCCTCTCGGCAGCTTCCTGTATTTTGGCGAAGCCCTTGGCGGCATCCTCGGTCTTGCCGCTGCTGACCAGGTCGGCCAGGGACTGGTCGATCCTTCCGAATGACTCGGAGAGTATGCTGGCGGATCCCTTGACCCCGATAGTGCCCGTCACCAGGGACTCGCCCCAGTCATTGAAGGACTGGCTCGCATCCCGGTTGAAGGTCCGCTTGATGGCAGAGTCCAGGTCATCGACGGTGCTGATCAGGTCTCCGCCGTCGCGGTCTTTGAACAGCGAGTCGAGGCCATCCGCCGCCCCGGGGGAGTTGCGGGCGACCTCGCCCAGTACCAGGGCGACCCGGCCCATGCCGGTGTCGATCTTGGACATCATGTCGGCTTCGACAATCTTGGCAATGGCGATACCCACGGTGGCGATGGCCATCGCCGCCCCGGCAGCTTTAGCGATCTTGCTCAGCGTGCCTGGTACGCGTGAACCGGAGGCCTCCAGGGTGCGGAATGCTGTGCGGGTTTCGTTGATCTTGGGGATCAGGGTCAGGAGCCCCCCGCCCACCAGTGCGGCGATACCCACCGCCCCACCCAGCACGGTCAGGACACCCTTGACCGGCTCCGGGAGGGAACCAAAGGTCTGGGCCAGCCCGGACACGGACTCCGCCACGCCCTGAATAACTGGCAGCAGCACGGCCCCGGTGTCGATGGCGGCGTCCTTGATGTTGTTCCAGGCCACCTTGACCTTGGATTCGGTGGTCTCGTACCGTTTCGCCGCCTCAGCCGCGAGTGCGGAGTTGGACTGCCATGCCGAGTCGCCCAGCTTGAGCGAGTCGGAGAGCAGGTCCCCTGCGCCGGCGAGGCGCAGGATCACACCTGTTTCTTCGGTGCCCTTGATGCCAAGGTCTTCCATGGTCTGGACGACGTTGCCGCCTTCATCCTTGACCTTGGAAAGGCCCCTGATCATGGAGTCAATTGCCCGCACTGGGTCAGCCTCGAATGCTGCAGCGAAGTCCTTGGAGGACACTCCGGCGACTTTGGCCAGGTTGTCCAGGCCCTCGCCGCCGGTCTTCACATCGGCGTACATGCGCTGCATGACGCGGGACATGACGCCGCCGCCCAGCTGCGCCTCGATGCCGACGGATGCCATGGCGTTGGCCAGTGCCAGAACATCCGACTCGGATGCCCCGACGAGCTTGCCAGCGCCCGCGATGCGCTTCGCCATCTCAAGGATCTCTTTTTCGGTGGACGCGCCCGCGTTGCCTAGGGCCACCAGTGTGGCGCCGAAGCGCTCCACCCCGACGGATCCGTCCCGGGCCATCGTCCCCATGATGTTGCTGATCTGTGCGATCGAGGTAGCAGCTTCATCAGCACTGAGGTTGGTGGTGTTGCCGAGGTCGATCATGGTTTTGGTGAAGCCCACGACGTCTTCCCGGGCGACGCCGAGCTGACCCGCAGCCTCCGCCACGCCGGCGATCTCCGCGTGCGTGGCAGGCATGGTCTTGGCGAGACCGCGGAGGGACGCCTCGAGGGCGTCCATCTGCTCGGGGCTGCCGTCTACGGTCTTGGTGACGCCCGCCCAGGCGGACTCCCAGTCCATCGCAGCTTTTGCCGACGCTCCAAGGGCAGCCACCGACGCCGTACCAAACACGAGCAGAGACTTGCCCGCGGTCTCCATGGCCTGCTGGTTGTCCGCGATTGCGCGACGGGACTGCACCACCTGCCGGGCAACATCATCTGTGGCCCGCCCGGCCCGACCCATCCCCGCCACAAACCCGGCAACCTCAGCCTCAAGGCGGACAATAACTGAGCGCACGGACATAGCGGCCTCCTACAAGTGGTGTGGCAGAATCAGCCCATGACGAAAATTGGGGAAGACGTAAAGCGCCCGGGCACGACCATGATCAAGACGGGATTGGTGCTTGCGATGATCGGTGCGATGTTCACCGTCGTGACCGTTGCTGCCGGCGGAAATCTCAACCCGCTATGGCTCGTCCTGATAGGGCTGGCGATCGCCGGGATCGGCTTCGGCCAGCGGGTACTAGCCGCGCTTGAAACCCGGTAGCGGTTTGTCCGCCGGGCGCGTGTACCGGGTGTAGACCTTCTCGCCGTCCATAGGCATGTACGGGTCGTTGCCGTTGCCCTTGGTGGCCCGCTCCCGGGTAGCGCAGCTATGGCACTGGTTCTTGTGGGCGTCGTACCAGCCGTCGTTGTCCGGGTGGTGCGCCAGTACCAGCGGCTGACCGCAGCCGCACAAACCGTCCTCGTAGACGGTCAGGGCCAGGGTCAGGACGTAGTCCTTCTCCAGCCATTCCCCGCGGTTGCGGGTGAACCAGTGCGACGGGGGCTTGCCCGCGGCCCTGGCGGTCTTGAGGACCTGGACTATTCCGGGCCAGGTTCCGTGCCAGAGCGCTTGAGCAAAAAATCGGCGTCCACAACCGGGAGCGCGTTCTGCGCCTGCTGCCGCGCCGTCAGGATGAGCTGCATTTGTGGGTTGCCCAGGGCCGACTCCATGGCTTTGACCTTTTCGGGGGTGAATGCGGCGGGCTGCCGGTCGGCCCCTGCAGGCTTCACCGCGACGATGGCCTCCGCCAGCAGGTCGTAACCGAACTCCTCGTTCGCTGCCTTGGGCTCCAGGTCTTTGGTGCGTTCGTCGTGAGAGGCCCGGAGCGAGGTCAGCTGGTCCGGGGTGATAGCCCGCACGTAGACAGTCAGCGCCGAGCCAGAGAATGTCCTCAGCAGGGCCTCATATTCGTCCAGCAGGGCGATAGTGGTGCTCGTCTCACCGGCGGACTGCTCGGCGTCAGCGACGCGCTCTTCCAGCTCGATGCGGCGCTTGAGGTCGGACAGTTCCGCCAGGACGTCCGCCCGCTTGTACACGGTCGCGGATTCCTCCGGAAGGGCCGCATCCTGCAGCCAGCTTTCAACGTCGAACGCTGCGGCGGGGTCGATCTGCGGGGTCTTGATTTCGGTCATAGGGGTTTCAGGCTCCTAAGTAATGGGTTCGGGCTCTGGGGTAGGAAGGGTGGCGGGGCGGAGCCTGAGAACGCCCCGCCACCCTGGTACTACGCTCGGTTGATGGCGGCAGCCGTAACCGTTGCCACTGCCGAGAACGTCACACTTGCCAGCCCGTTAGACCCCCGGTAATCCGGGAGAACCGGAATCCAGCTCTCAGCCCCGGCCGCTACCGTGTAGACCTTGTCCGGGTATGGGTCGCCGGTAGGCAACGTGGCGGGTGTGACGAGGGTGACCGTGATGGCCGCCGCGGAACCGTTCTTCACGACGAGGATGCCGCCGATCTCCACCGTCTCGGACAATGCCGGGGCGGCGTACACGGGCGGGGTGCCGGTCAGGCTGGGGACAGTCTGGGTGTTGATCATGCTGGCCTCCTAGGCGGTGACGAGGGTTTCGCTGATCATGTTCTGCGGAAGGAACTCGATCCGACGCTTGATGTTGCCGTCGTTGTTCACGCGCATCCCGGCATCGGAAATGACCTCGCCACCCAGGTGGATCTCGTCGCCGATTGCCCACGCGGCGGTGGACGCCTTGTCGGTCTCCCGGAGGTAGATCCAGACCGTGGTGCCCTTGGTCTTGACCGCCTGGTATCCGGAGTCGAGCGCCGCCGTGTCGATGCCGCCACCGGAGAGGTACTCCCGAAGGAACGTCAGGGCGGTGTCGTAGTTGGACGCACCCAGGGCCATGGAGTTACCCATGGTGCAGGCGGGCTTCTCGTTGAACCGGTCGCTGGCCGTGTTGGTCCAGTTGGCGTCCGAGTCGAGCACGGCGCACGAGATGTCCTTGCCCGCGTTCAGCTCGCCCGCGGTGGGCTTGGCCGCCGCGGGCTTGGTGAGCAGGAGTGTGAACTTCTTTTTGCCGTCAGCTGCTACTTTCATGAGCTAGCCTCCTTCTTTTCTCCGGCTGCGCCGGTTCGCTTGGTTGTCTTGGCGGTGGCCGCAGCCGGTTCCTCCACCCGCTCGCCGGTTGAGGTGGCCACTGCAGGCTCCTGCACCATTGCGGTGCCGGGTGTCTCAGCGGGCTCCACGATCCGGAGGGACGGGGGAAGCTTGAACCCGAAGGCCGGGTTGTCGAGGTAGTGGGCGGGGACCCGGCGTTTCTGGCCGTCCGGGCCCACCGCGGTGACGAAGCCGTCGTCTTCCATGTGGTTCTCCTAGTTGGTGATGAGCCGCCACTGCTGGGGGAGCATGAAGCGGGCCGGGGTGGTTTGGTTGTCGGGGATGGGGGCTTGCTGGTTGAACCCGTCCGGGTTGCGCCGGACTTTGCCGGTGCGGACGGGCAGGTTGGTGAGGCGTGCCGTGACTTCCTTGGCGACTGCCCGGCAGATCGCGGGTGTGGCGCCGACGGCCGTGGTTTGGAAGTCCCAGATGATTGAGTCACCGGTCTGGACGCCGCACGCCGGGAGCTCGCCCGGGTTATCCCCGACGCCGGCCCAGAGAACGATGTACGGGTCGATGTAGCCGCCGGTCTCCGGGACAGCGTTGGGCACGTACCCGTCGTAGACGGTCACACCGAGGGCGGCGCCCAGGGCGGCGAGGACAGGACCGGTGAGGGCCTCGGGGTCAACCATCCAGACCCTCCACACCGAGCTGCGCCATCGCCTGCTCGAATCCGGGGGCGTGCCGGTCGGCGGCCGGGCCCATGAACGGTTGCGGCGCCATCCGGGACGTCCCCTGCTCCAGGAACACGCCGTACGCTGCGGTCGGGCCGATCTCCACCACGAGTGAGCCGGAGCGTCCGACCGTGCGGAGGTCACTGTGCCCGATGGAGGACTTCAGGTTGCCCGTGTCCACGGGGGCGAAGTTCTTCGCCGAACCCTCAATGTCGACGGCGGTTTTCCGGACCACGACCTGGGCGCGGGCCCCGGTGGTCCTTGCAGCCCTCGCAATGTCGGCGGAGAGCCTCCGGAGCGGTGCATCGTCCATGCGGGGCCTCCTATGCCGGGTTTTGCTGGGTGACGTTGTCCACGCAGATCAGGTCGCGTTCCCATTCCTGGGAACCGAACATGATGTTGACGATGCGGAACTGGCGGCCGGGGGCGTGGACGATGTCGCCGCGCTCACCTGCCCGCAACTCCGGGAGCGGCACGCCGGCAGCGTTGGTGAGGGGAACCGGGACGAGGTACTGGCGTTCGGTGGTGGGTTGTTCGCCCGGGGTGCCGCCGCCCTCACGTTTGAGCTCCTGCACCCGGCACACTGTGGTGTGGATGATGGGATCGCCAGTCCAGTCCGGCGGTTTGGGGTACGGGGCGGGGCCGCCGCTGATGCGCTTGATGGTGCACGGCGCCGTCATGGTGGAGTTCGCGACGGGCCGGTGGTGGGCGGCCCAGCCGGCCGGGATGACCCGCGCACCGGGGAGCCCTACCATTTGTACTCGGCACCCTCAGGCTTGGACGGGTCGCACAGCGGCACGATCTCAAAGAACGACCCGGCCGCAGCGTCGTCCGCCTCAGCCTCGGCCTTGTACGTGCCGGCCAGCGCCCGCAACTCAGCGGATACGGCGGGCCCGTCCGTTGACAGGTCCTGGGTGCGGATCTTCTTCGAGACCAGGACCTCGGACGTCGCCATGGTGATGAGCGCCCGGTACGTGGCCCGGTTGATTGAGCCGCCGTACTGGGCCAGCCAGGCGGTCAACTGCTCATCAGTGAACAGCTTCTCAACGCCGATGTCCGTGATGTTGAGGCGGACAATGTCAAGGTCTGTCAGAACGGCCATGGCCCGCCTCCTGTGAAGTTGTGGGTGGTGCCGGGGTGGGGTTGATTTGCCCTATTTGTCACCCCGGCACCAGGTTCCTGCTAGGCCCCGGTGGACGCGTACGTGCCGATCGGGTCCGTTGCCGCGCCACCGGTGATGTGCCGGCCGCGGTACCAGATGGTGTCATCGAGGAAGCTGCCCTCGTCAATGCCGACCGTGCCGCCGCCGACACGCTCGCCCTGGTCACGCTTGACGCGGATGTCTGGCTGTTCCTCCCCGAGCATGGTGGCCTTGTACAGGGCCGGGTTGGCGGATCCCGGGTCCGGGAGGATGTACCAGGTCGTGTCAGCCTTCGCGGACACGTCGATCATGCCCAGACGTTCGGACACCACCACCGTGATTTTGCCGTAGAGCGGGTTCACGATCGGGTTCATGCCGCCCAGCGGGTCCGGGATCGTCGGGGTGATGGCCCGCTCCGCCTCGAACTGCAGGGTCGGTGCGACCACCAGGAGCAGCTTCGTGCCGAGCGCCCGGAACGGCACGCCTTCCCGGTTTTTGCGCTTCCAGATCGCCTTGACAGCGGTCTCCACGTTCACCCGGGTGAGGGGCAGGGCGGTGGGGGCGTTGCCGTTGGCAGCCTTGAAGAACGCAGCGTTCGGGCCGGCCGCCGTCACGAGGGCGGCGAAGACCTTGGCGTCCTCGGTGTTGCGGGCCGCCGTGGCCAGCCGTCCGGGGAAGTCCATCAGGTCCGAGTAGTCGTTGTTTTTCCGCAGCTCGAACGTGAGCCCGTAGGTGCGGCCGGTCTTGCCGATTCCGATCTCGTACTCGAATTCGGACAGTGAGGCGCCCTTGTACTCTTCGCCTTCTGCCACGTCCTCGAACGTGTCCTGCCCGCCGTTCAGATCGATGATCTTCTTGGGGCGGAAGTCCTTGAGCTTCGTTTCCCGGGCCAGGGTCTTCCACTCGGGAGCGATTTCCTTGTACGTGGACTGGACTTCGATGTCGAAGGCCTTGCCGAGCAGTACCGGGAAGTCGGAGGTGGAGAACGCTTCTTTCAGCCGGTATTCGGCGGCGGAGCTGATACCGCGGGCGCCTTCGTTGAAAAGCTTTGCCGCTTCGAGCATGCGGGCTTTGATGGAGGGTGCGATGCGGTAGCCCTCGCGGGCGATGATGTCGCCGGTGTTGAGAATGGTCATGTCAGGTCTCCTTACGCGCCGACGGCGGTCTGGGTGGTGTAGCCGATGGGGGCTACTTCGACGGGGCCAGCGGGCGCTGCCTTGGTGCCCAGGGCGACGCCCCAGAGGTAGTTGCCGGTGCCCGTGACCACGAGGGCGCCGGCCGGGGTGATGTAGACCTGCCCGCCTTCGGTGGCGAGGGCCCCGGTGACCTGGACATCCCAGGAACCGTCGAGCCAGACGGTCCCGCGGGCGCCGCTGGCAGTGTCGTTCAGGGCCACGCCGCAGATGTTGCCGACCCGGACGGGCTCGCCGGCGAGTCGGGCGTAGGGGAAGGCCAGTTCGATGTGCTTGGCGTTGGCGTAGCGCTGGTTCTTGGCCATGGTTAGGCTCCCTTCAGGGCGGTGAGGACGTCAGCGTCGGCGACGTCCGCGGATTCGGTGACGGGGGCGGAGTGCCCTACGCCGCGGACAGTGCCGGCGCCGAACGATGCGGCGATCTCGGCGGCGGATTCCTCGGCCTTGGCCTTGAGGGCGGCCGTGTCGACGGCGCCCTCGGAGGTCAGGGCGTAGGTGCTGGCGAGGAGTTTGACGGTGGCGGGGGCGCTGATGCCGGCGAACGCTTCGGCAACCACTGCGGCGGCCGTGGAGTCGTTGTCCTTCTTCGCAGCCTCGGCGAGCTTGGATTTCAGGTCGGCGTTTTCAGCTTCGAGCGCGGGGACCCGGCCGGAAGCTTCGACGGCGGTCGTGTGGACCGATTCGTCTACTTCAATCTTTCCCATGTTCGTCTCCTTGACGTTGGTGGGGTGGGGTGGCCCGGCCGGATTGGACGGGACATTCTTGGTGGCGGACTCGGCCGCCGTCGCGGCGGCCTCAGGTTCCTGCCACAGGTCGCGTTCGAACAGCTGCGGCGCGTCAGCTTCGACCCGGGCGGTGAACGCGGTGAGGGCCTCGCCGAGCGCCCCGGAGAGTGTGATGCGCTCTTCGCGGGTGAGCCGGCCGTCTCCGTACATGTCGTCGCTGATCTGGGTGAAGCCGGAGTGCATGCGGGCTTCGAGCCAGGCGCCGACGTTGCGGGCTTCTTCGACCCGTGCGGCTTCCAGCACTTCGGTGATCTGCCCGCCGCGGCCGGCGACGGTGACGAAGTCGACCCGGTTGAGGGCGTCGGGGAAGAGGGCTTCGATGATGCGGCCCTTTTTGCCCTCGGCCTCACCCGTTGATACTTCGGCGCCGGCGGCGATGGACACCCCAATGAATTCGGCCATGTCTGCGAGCGGGGCCCTCCAGTTGGAGAACACCCGGGATTCGGCCGCGAGCCGGCCCTTGGCCCCGGTTTTGGGGTCCACCCAGTTCGGCTCCCACCGGGCGTCCTCGTCGAGCGCAGCGGCGAGGGTGGCCACGGATCCGGCCGGCTTCTCGAACCGCTCGGATTCGCCGAGGTGGTCGATGTGCTGCTGCGTGCCGCGGGGGAACACCTTGTCGGCGGCGGCCTGCTCCAGCACGGCGGGGGAGTAGTAGCCGGAGGACCCCCAACCGGGGGTGATGAGGGTGATCTCCATGCGGCTGCCCGTGAGCGTGCCGGTTGCCGCGGATTCCTTGATGAGATTGGCCATTGACAGCCTCCTAGAATGGGTGTGTGGGCCTTGATGACCGGAACGACAATGCGGGGGTGCCTGGGGAATGCCCCGGCCACGAATGGAAAGTCCACGGCGTGTACCTGCGCGGGGGCGGCGGGTCCCTGTCCGTGGTGTGCAAGTGGTGCGGGACGGTGCAGTATGAGCCATCCCTCAGCGACGGAACCTAGGCCGAGCGGGCGAGCAGGTCTTTCACGGGGGTGACGACGTTCGAGTCCCGCCAGCCGTCCGTCTGTTTGACGGTGGACAGGTCCGCCCACGACACTTTGCCCGACTGGAGCAGCTCGAGGCGTTGGGCGCCCATGATGTCCCGCTGCGACTCCGGGGTGAGGTTGTTGAACACGGCCTCGGCGTCCGGGGTGAGCGACGGCGGTTCCTCGAGGTCGAATCCGAGGTCTTTCCACGATTTCGCGACCGTGACGCGGGCGCAGCGGCCGTTCTGGTGATCATCCGGCCCTGACTCGGTGAGCGGGTGCCGGGTGCCGTGGCGGCTCCAGCATGAGGGGCAGGTGCGGGCGGTGAGCGCCGCATGCCATTCCCACTCTTCGAGGATCGACTTGTTGACCTTCTCGGACGCCTGGGTGGCGGCCCGGTGCGCGTCCAGTGTTTCGGTGCGGGCGATGGTGAGCGCCCGGGTGAGGCCGCCGTTGAACCTGCCCTCGGTCTGCTTCATGATCCGGCGTGCGGTGGCCCGCGGGTTCTCACCAACGGCGATGCCACGGATCAGTTCGCGTTTCATGACCCGTTCCACGTCGGCCGGGATCGGCCGTGCACTGGAGTGGATCCGCTTTGTGGTGCGCTCCACAATGGCGGCCAGTGCGTCCGGGGACATCCGGGTGAACGACACCCCGGCGGCGGCCGTGTTCGGCGGCAGTTGCGACGTGACCATGGCGGCGTGCCCGTCCACGGCGTCAAGGACGGCCTGGGCAACATCACCGGCCACCGTAACATCGGTGACGGTCGCCAGCTCATCCAGCATGGTCCGGGCCGTTTGCAGGGCGTCCCGCAACCGGGCGTTCCGGGCCACGACGGCACGGCTGATCTTCCCGTCCGCGGCGCCGGCCATCAACTCGACCACGGCGGCCTGAAAGTCGGGGGCCAGCACATCCCACGCCTCCGTCCATGCCCGGGTGAGGGCCAGGGTTTGGGCGTCCGTCATGACGGTCAGGTCGCGGCGGAGACGGTCAACGATGCGCAAAGTCTCAGCCGTGACCGCCATCCTGGCCTCCTACTGGGGTTCGAAAGTCAGCAGATAGGTCTTGCCCTGCTCGAACTGCTCAGCAACCGAATCGGTCACGTGCATCTGGACTGAGAGGGCCGGCGTGTACTTCGCCCATTCCTTGTTCCGTTCATCGGCGTAATCCGCGCTGAATTGGAGGGGCGTCTGCCCTGCGTTGCTTTCACCCTTGGTATGCAGGGTGGCTACTGCTGTTGTCTTGGACATGCTGGTCTCCTATTTGAGTGCGTCTGCGGGGTTTTGCCCGTCGCGGAAGGCTTTGGCCGCGACGTCCCCGGCGGTGACGCCCGGGTCAATCAGGTTGCCGTCCGTGTCGGTGATCTTGTCGATCAGCTCGTCCACGTCCTTGATCTTCAGGACCTGCAGGGCGAGTTTCACGAGCGGCAGCTTCGGGACGTCGGGCATGCCGTCGGCGGCGACGATCGCGTCCATCAGGACTTTCACATCGACCTCGTCCAGGGACGGCCACATAACCTCGATGGTCGCCGTTTCCGGGTCGGTGAAGACGACGGTGAGCCGGTCCCCGTCCCTGACCGCTTTGCCGAGCCGCCGCAGCGGGCCCTGCGGTGCGATCACAGCCTGTTCGACGGCGTACCCGATGGAATCCTTGAGTACCTCTGTGTGAAGCTCCTGCCGGGCCTGCATGATCAAACGTGTCGGCAGGTCCAGGGTTTCGGCTGTGGCCCGGGCACCGGTCTGGCCCGGGTCCGCGAGGATGATCGTGACCGGGACACCCATCGCGGACGCCGCCATCGTGGCGAGCGGCCGGGACGACTCAGAATCGAGGGTCGCACCCGACTTCGGCACCGCCTCCAGCTTCTGATCATCGGACATGCTCACCGTGGACCCGGCAGGCAGGGCGCCCATGCCCTGCAGTTGCGCCCTTTTCGCCTGCGCCGCCCCGGACGACTTACTCGAGGTGGTGTAGGCGATCTTGGCGAGGGCCTTCATCAGGAGCGACCAGTCCTCCAGGAATCCTTTGTGGGACAGCGCCCACGGGATCGCGGCGTAGGAGTCGCCGATACCGAACTTCCAGCCCTGACCGGCGTTGACCTTCACATGCCGGACCGGGGCGTCCCAGAGCACGTCCACGTCGTTGATGCGGCGGTACTTCGCGGCCGGCTGGTACTTCAGTGCCGGGTAGTAGGCTTTGCGCTGCACTTCCTTGCCGGCGTCATCCAGCTCCACCCACTGGCGCAAGTAAAACCAGGGAGTTGCTTTGTCCCCGGGGGCGGTGATGACGTCCTGCACCTCATCGAACGGGACGGAACGGACCTTCACCCGGCCGGTCAGCGGGTTGGTGAAGTGGGCGAGGAAGAAATTCCCCTCATCGAACAGGGCACCCTCGTACTGTTGGCGGGCCTGAGCCCCGTAGAACGCCTCCCGGTTCCCCTCATCATCGGTGAACGCTTGCAGAACGTCGTTGACTGCCTGGTCGCGGGCACTGACACTGAGTCCCTGCCCGAACACGTAGGCGTGCCGGATTTCCCGGCCCCGTTTGATGATCGGGTTCGCGATACCGAAGATCCGGCCCATCTCGGCGGCCCGGTTCAGCCCGTCACGGGTGAACTCCTGCGCGTACTGCTCACTGAGCCGCTGCCAACCCGTGTTCTCCCGGGACAGTTCCAGCTGCGCCAACGATTCTTCGAGCCGGTACTGCAAGGTTGAGACCTGGCCCTCATACACTTTCACCTCGGAGCTGGTCGCAGCCTCCTGAAGGCCAAGCAGCCGCATGAGCTTACCCATGGGGGCCTCCTAGACCGGGCTGATCGACCAGCCCTGCTCGTTGTAAACGTCATAAACGTCGGGTTCGATGATGCGGCCATGATTGAGGATCGGCATGAGCAGCAGACGGTTGATCGCCTGCGACATGGTGTCCACAGTGTCGTCGTGGGCGCCGTTGGGGAACGCCTTCGCCTCTTCGACGAGCTCTTCCACGTTCGGGAGCAACTCCGCGGTCGGTAAGACCACGTTGCCGGCGTGGGCGAGCGGTGAGATGGCCGAGGCCCGGGCGTACTTGCTGCCCTCTGGTTCGATCGGGACCAGACCCACAAGCCGCCGCTGCAGCGAGTTGATGACCGCCGGGCCGTTGGCTTTGTCCTCGATGAACTTCGCCACAGCCTCCGGCCACTTCGCGGAGAGTGCCAGCACCGCAGCTTCGGAGGCGTTGAAATTCAGCCGCGCCCGGACCTGATCGAGCAGGTAGGCGGTGTTCCCAACCCGCAACCAGACCTGGCCCACGACGAAGTCGGAGGTGGGCTTGTCTTTGAACGTGAGGTCCCACGACTGGACCAGCTCGTGGTCATCCCGCCCAATACCTGGGACACGGCGTGACCCGTCGGGCTGTTCGATCCACATGGGCTGGGAGTACCGGGCCCACTCCTTGGGGAAGACGTTGCCGGTCTCCGGGTTCGGTGAGCCTTGGTAGAGGGCGGAGAAGTCGCGGGGACCGGCCTGGACCCGGATCTGCTCCCACTCTTCGGGGGTGCGGGGCTGGCCGGTTTTCTCGTTGGTCCTGGCGGAGCGCATCCATTCGCCGGGTTCACGCCCGAGCGGGTCGGCCTCGCCGTTGTCCGGGTCATGGTTGGCCTGGGCGGGGATGTTGATGACCCTCCAGCGGGCCTTGTCCGGCTGGGAGAGCAGGAACCCTGCCATGTCGTCAACGTGCCAGCGGGTGAGGATCAGGATGACGGGTGCGCCGGGGGCGAGGCGGGTGGAACCGACGGAGCGCCAGAAGTTCTTGGCCCGCTCACGGAAGGTCGGGGACTCGGCCTGTTCACGGTTCGACACGGGGTCGTCAATGAAGAGGATGTCGGCGGGCTTGCCGGTCAGGCCGCCGGTGAGGCCGACCGCCTTCACGCCGCCTTTGTGCTTGTCGAGCGCCCACTCGGATGCGGCGCCGTTGTCGGGGCTGATCCGTAGGCCAAGGTCGAGGGTGCCTTCCTGGCCTTGGTTGTCGGTGATGAACTTCCGGATGTCCCTCCCGAAGGTGAGTGCGAGGCCGGCCGAGTAGGAGACGACGGCGATGCGGCGTTCCGGGTTGCGGGTCAGGAACCAGAGCGGCCCGACCTTAGTAACCCTCGTACTCTTCCCCTCCTGGGGTGGCATGGAGATGATGAGCCGGTCGCAGGTGCCGTTCTCGACGTCGATGAGTGCCTGGTCGATGAGGTCAAGGGCGGGGGTCTGGATGGTTGACGGGTCGACGGCTTTGGCAAGGTCGCCGGGGGATTCCCAGCGGGGCCGCTCAGGTTCCGGCGGCGGCGGCTCGAACATGCGGGCAGCTGCTTCCCACATGTCCACAGTCACGGGATCCTCCTCGGCAATGTCGGACCCTCAACGTAGAGTCGGCGGTGATCCGGCTGCATCCGAGCAGCTGGCTAGTAGAAAGGCCCGATTGTGGCCGTTTCATCTGACATCCGCGACGCAGACAAGGCTGCACGCGTCGCCATCTTGAACAAGATCACGAAGGAAGTTGAGGCTGGAACGTACAACATCGTCGATCTCGCCAAGGCCTACAGTCTCGTCACCGCGAATGACGCCCCGAGCGAGCCTGCGAAGGCGCGGGTCGGCGGCTTCGCCTAAGCCGTGGTGCCAGGCCCCGCCACGTGTGCACCGTGGCGGGGTCCGGCGTTTCGGCGGTCTCACCCAGCCGCCGCGCTGGGGTGGGTGGACGGTTACTGGCTCACCCCGCGTGTGCGGTTGTTGGCCGGGGGCGGTCACCGTCAGTGGGTCTCCCCGGATTTGAACCGGGACTGTGCAGGGTTTGGGCCTGCCGCCTCTGCCGTTGGGCTAGAGACCCTGGACCCGCAGCTGCCGGGTCTCATGCAGCAGCTGCGGGCTATTCAGTTGTGGTTGCGCGGGTGTCGGGCAGGTCCGTCCCTTGCAGGCGCCAGAAAGTTTTACGCCCGGCCGGCCTTCACCTAGTGTCACGGTCAGTGTTGACCCTCACCGCATGACAGAACCCGCCACCGTTGGGGGTGTGGCGGGTTCTGCTGCCTGGCGTGCCTCAAGGACACGAATCGCAGTATGGGTAAAACATACGTGACAAGTCTGCGAGCGTCAAGCGTTCATGCGGCGAGTCCCACTTGTTTCTTCATTGACGGGTTTCCGTAGGCGGACGTCTGCATCCTGACCCATAGGTTCCGGACCTTCCGGACCTGATAGGTGGGGCTACCCTTCGCGTTCATCCCGATGGGGGCCAGCTTCTTCCGCCGCACCCACTGCCTGATCCTCGCCTGCGGCAAAGCTTCACCCGTGACCGGGTCCGAGATCATCCGGGACAGCTCAGCCGGGGTGCCTTGATGGATTCCGGCGGCGGTGATGGCCCGGCCCCGCCACTCCGACACATCCCACTGGGCCTTGCACTTATGACACCTGGCGACGGGACGGCCCGGGGCCGTGAACACGGCGGCCGCGCATTCCCCGCCGTCCACTTCGGTCGGGCACATTCCCGCAAACACCCGCTCCGCGTTCCGGTCTGTCGCCCGCCTGGCGGTGTTCAGCGCCTCTCGGAGTTCCTGCTTCAGGTCGCCGGCCCACTCTTCGCGGCGGATCCACTTGACCTGATTCAGTAGGCGCTCCGCGATCCGCTGGGGGGTGAAGTGCGGGCTGACGACTGATATTTGTGCGGCCCAGCCCCGAAGCACGGCTTCGAGCTGGTCGCCGTGTTCAATCGCATCGAAGTTGCAGGGGATCGCGGGTGCTGAGTGGCCGCTGTAACCGATCGACGCGGCACCTTTGTCCATGCGTGCGGCGGTGACCATGAGGTTAGCCCAGACGTCCCGGACTTCCCGCAGGTCAAGTTCCAGCATTGTCGTGCACCGGTGGCAGAGGGTCACCCCTTGGGCGTTGGTGGGGTGGTCCCCGCCCGTGCACGTTTCCTGCTCAACCGTCATGCTTTGACCCCCTGAAAATCCACCCATTACCACTCGCTATTGTACCAAGTTCTAGTTGTTTCGGTGCGTTTTCTTCCAGTGCGCCCGTAGGATTTTCTGGTGGATCAACTTATTTCCGACCTCATGAAGTTCTCACCATTGATTGGTGGCCTCCTCGTGCCCCTGGTTGGGGTGTACCTGAAGCTCCGCAGCGACAGGCAAGATCCAGCAGCAGTTCGCGTGCTGAAACAGCACGCGAAGCTCCATGAATCCCTTCCCGAGTCCACTCGCGGAGAGATTGAACGGCTCATACAGTTCGAGACCAAGAAATATGCCGAGGCGCAAATCCGGAGGGGAAAGCGCCAGCTGAATGGTGTCAGCCTAGCCACGCTTATCTTCGTAGCCGCCGTAACGGGAGTTTCTGTCTACTGGCTCATTGTGTGGGCCCTCATCTGGTGGCCGGCGTTTATCGCGGTGGGCATAGTGGCGTTCTTCGGAGGGGCGCTCATGGTAGCCGGCGGTTTCCAGCTGTTCAATTACGATGAGACTCCCCCTGACGCGGATCATAACCCGGTTGCGAGCCCAGATACCGCGGCCGTCAGCACATAAAGGTACCTGATGAAATCACGCTAGCCCCCGACTGCAAGGGCCCGGAGTTCCCGGGGCACAATGACGGGCACGAGCTGCTGTTGTTCGGGGCTGAGTCCGAGGGCGCCCAGGATCCGGCGGATCACATCAGCGACCAAGAGCCCCTGATCTTCGGCGAGCTTGATTTTGCGTTCCTCAATCCCGGCCTTCAACGCCAAGGCGCAGACCTTGGCGAGGTGCTCCCGTTCGGTCAGGTACATGGTGTACCAGACGTTCGGGCCGGCTTTCTCGGTGGTGGTGTCCACGGGGCCTTGCGGGCCGATGCCCTGATCTGTCTGGGTCTTGCCCCACACGAGGGCGTCCGGTTCGAGTTCCTGGACTTTGGTCCGCAACCATTGGACGTGGCCGGCGGTCACATGGATCTCATCCAACAGCGCTTTGCCGGGGTCGACGTCGATGGGCAGCCCCAACGTGCGCACCGCCCTTGCCATGGTCTCCCGGGCCTCAGCCTCCGCCACCCGCCGGGCGGCCGCGGACTTCGCCTGCGGGGAGTTGGCGCCGTGCCGCCAACACCGTGTGGCGCCCTCGGGCGTGGTGTTCGAGCACGTCTTCCCCGCCTGTTTACCCCGGAGCTTCGCCCCGCACTTATCACCAAGGCCGCCTTCAGATCGCATTACTTCCACCCCTTGATCGCTTCGATAATAAACGGGGTGCCTACTGCTGCGGCCGCCAGAACCATGGAACTGACGCTGACCCAAAAGTTATGCCGCGCCGAGGCCTTCGCCTCCTTGTCCCGCGCCACGGCATGTTCGGCCTCGGCCTGCATCGCCGCGAGCATGTCATTCATGACATCGGTCGTGGTGCCGATGTTTGCGCTATCGCGCTCTGCGCGTTCGTGCTTGACACGGTTCGCCTCTGCTATGTCATCCAAGTAGCTGTTGTCTAGGCCAAGGTCCGGGACATAGGGTCCTTGCGGCATCAACCGTCTTGCGGTCTCCACCGCGCTTTCGCGGGGTGAGTGGACCTGGCCGAGCTTCCCCAAGATCGCGGCCCAGTCTGTGCCGCCAGGGCGGTTGTCATTGTCAGTCATGGCTACATCCTAGGGTTCGGCTCGGACACATTTGGTTTACGCATATCCGCCTGGGGTTGATTATTGTTTCTCACCCGTTTCCGGTTCCCCGTGCACTCTGCATCCTGGGTCTGTCGGTCGTGGCCATCGCGGGTTGTAGACGGATCGTGGGCAGGTGCACCCTAGAGCCCGCAGCGTTGGCAGTCCTCGGTGTGGGTCCCGGCGGCAATGCATTTGCGTTTGCGGCGGGTGAGGATTGCGGTGGCCAGGGCTTCGGCGTCAGGGTCGATGTCAGGCATTGTTCTGCCTAAGGCTGAGGCGGTAGGCGCGGAACGAGTATCGCTTGCGTCCGTTGCGGTGCTGGATGTTGATCTCCTCCCGGTCAAATGCCTTCCGGGTCCCGGCGTCCCCGCGCCTCCACCCGGCCGCCTCGCACCCTTCGAGGTAGTCGACCTGGTCCGGGGTCATCGCCTCCCGTGCGAGCATGTGCCGGGCGGCGAGGATACCGAACCGGATACGCTGCGCCTGATACGGGGTCACAGGGTGGACTCGTAGGGGTTTTTGACATCGCCGAACGCAATACCAACTGGATCGTTGAATGTCGCGGCCTTACCTTCATCCCATGCCCGCGCGAGTGAGAACTTGAACTCGGTTTCGGTCATTGTCCAGATACCATCCTGCGTAGATTCCCGTTCCCGTAACGCGTCGTAGTCCGTGCGGACACTGCGGCTCATGACTTCCTCATCTCGGCGGCACGCTCTTCCAAGTCGTTGAGTGTCCGTCTGATCCAGTAGCGGCCAGCGTCATCGAGGCACCAGCCGTGCCGTTCCGCACGCATCTCACGGGCCGCTTCTTCGAGTGATTGGGCTTTGGCTTCCGCGACGGCGGTTTCCTCGATCGCGTCGTAGGCCATCAACGCCCCGAGTTGTGCGGCCCGGTTGAGGTCCCCGAACCCGGCGGCCTCTAGTTCCTTGGCGACATGGAGCGACTGTTTGAGATCGAGGGGGCTGCACCTCAGCAGCACTTCCGCCATCCCGCTCACTCCGACCCCTCCGTTGCGGTGAGCGCGGCGCGGATGGTGTCCAAGGCGTCTTCCAGATGGATCAGGTGATCTGGGTTTTCCAGCTCCCGGAACCATTCGTCCGCCAGCGACTCCACCCGCTCAATCCGCGCCTGCTGTTTCCGGACAAGGGCGATGAGGGCCGGGACGTCCGTGCGGGCGTGAGCGATGAACTCGGCGTCGGCGGGGAGAACGTCCTCGGCAAGATTGTGGATGCCTGAGTCGCTGGGGCTGGTAACGCGGATTCGCCAATCCTGCACGCCGTGCCTATACACGGCCGCTTCCCACGGCCCCTCGGTCGCTGCGTCCGCCCGCACTTCGATGGCGGCGAGCTGGTCAGTGGTGGTCATGATTCCTCCGTTGCGCTGGTCTTCGGGACGGCTTCGGCGGGGTAGGTCTCGGTAGTAGTGACGACCTTCCGCTGTGCAAATACGGGTCGTAGTGCAAGCGGTACGAGCTTCAGTTCGTATCCCTTTTCCTCGAACTCTCGGCGTGCCATCTTCCCGCTACCCCATCCGACCTTCGAGAAAGTCCCATCCGGCCACAATCTCCCGTAGATGTAGTCAACGTTGGTTACCGATTCCGGCTCGGCGGCTGTCTTCTCGCTCATCGTGTTCCTTCCTGGTGGGCGGTGAGCCCTTCGACGGCGCGGTGGTTCCCGGTGCCGGGTGCTGCTGTGCCGAATAACCCGGCGGCGGCTTTGGCGCCGAGTTCGTGGGTGATGGTCTTTGCGGACGGTTCCGCGACGTGCCGGCTCACTGGGTGGGCTCGTGGAGGACGGTTGCGGGGAGCGCGAGGATTGCCGCCGGGACCGTCGTTTCATAGCCGAAGCAGTATGCGCGGCCGTTCACTAGGTTTGCGACCGTCCCTGTTGCGGACCTGACAACCACCATTTGGGCGTCCTCTAACTCTTCGGATGTCGTGATCGTGCGGGGCTTGCTGTAGCCGGCGGCGATGACCAGTTCAGCGGCCGCGTGTGCCGCGTTGGCATCGAGGCTTATGTGAAGCCCGGCGAGGCCACCGTAGGGGAGCCTCCGGTGCCACAAGACCGCCGCCAGTTCGTCGCGGGCGCTCATGAGACACACTCGGCCCGGACGGCGCGGTACTCGGCTTCGACGGTCTTTAGGTGTTCACGTGCAGTCTCGGCCTCCGCGTATGCCTGGGCGGCGTCGGCAGTGGCGCGTTCGGCGGCGATCCGGGCCTTAGTGACGCGCTTGAACAGTTTGCACGCCTCCAGTTCGGGGACCGGCGGCCGGGTGGTGTGCGGGGTGGCGTTCATGGGGTTCCTTTTCGTGGGCCGGGGGAGTTGCAGCTCGGGTGCCGGGGCGGTTGCGTCCCCCAAGCGTAACAAGTTCAACTTGTTTGTGCAACGACTAGTGAAGTGTCTCGATCACGATACGAAGGCCGGCCACACCCTTCCCGCCCTCCCGGATGTCCGGCCCCACCAGGTGCGCGTTGGTGTCATCCCGTATCAGCCCATAGTCGACCAGGCCATCCATGACAGCTTTCGCCGTCGGCATCAAATTGTGCGCGTCGTAGGCCCTGGCCGTAGGTTTCACCACGTACGCCGTGACCTGGACACGCCCCATACCCTTCGGCAAACCGTTCACCCTCGCATGAATGTGCGCCGCCATCCGCCACGCCTTCGTGAGCTTCGCCCGCCCCCGCCAATGCAACCGGTCGTTCGCGTTAATCCATGCCGCCGGCAACGGAATGAACAACTCCCACGCGCCAGACGGAAGCGCTGTGCGCGTTTCTCCGGGCCGCACAGACTCACCCATGCCCAATCACCCCGGACCGCCCCTGCTGGCCTCCCTGACCCGGCGTAGCGGCCCGCTGGCGGTGCACCGAACGGAACACGTCCAGATCCTCCCGCGTCGTCACCACCCAGCCCCACGCCTCACCCCGCTGCAACTCAGCCGCCACACGATCCCCGCCACCACTGCACCGCACCCGATCCGACCACGCCTCGTACACGTCCAAGGCCTCCCGGTGGCGGGCTCTCAGGGTCTGCTCCGTGTGGTGTGTCATGGCCCCGTAGGGGACGGTCCGGGCGGTCATGCTTTGTCCTCGGTTTCTTCGATGATGCGTTCGATCATGGTTTTGGCTATCGGGGTGATGTGGTCGGGGTAGAGGAGCGTGAGGGCTGCCTGGATTCTTTGGGCGAGGGCGGTCATGGCCGGCTTTCTGTGGTGAGGCTGGCTTGTAGTCGTTCGGCGATGGGCGCCCAGTGTTTGCCGATGTGGCTCTCTGGTCTGTCGCCCGCTTTGACATCTGCCCAGCATCCGGCACAGTTCGTGGCTTCTTTTCCGATGTGGTCGGGGCAGTCGGGCGCACGCATCTTGTGCCCTTTCGTGTCCGGGGTGTCCCAGTGCGGTCCTGGCATGAAGATGACGGCCGGGGATTTGACGGCCGGGTTGATCGCAGCTTTGACGGCCGCGAAAGTGAGGTCCCGGAATGCGTGCTCTTCGCGGTGATCCCAGAAGAGTTTGAGCAGTTGGGGTTGCTTCCAGTCGCCGGGTCGGATCTCGGTGAGCACGGCGGCCAGTGCGGCTGCTTGGGCCTGGGTTAGTGGCTGGGTGGTGGTCATGGCTTCCTTGGCTTTTTGGCGGGGTGAAAGATCGTCGTCGAGCGTCTGCGGCTTGCGCGTTACGTAACTGGACGATTCGACGATTCTTTTTTCAACTGGTTAGTAAAAACAGTGGTGAGGGTAGGCGCCTAGGTGAGTAAGAGTGGTTAATGGTTAATGGTTAATGGTGCTTATGTTTCGCTTATAACGCGCTTACGTTTTTTCGGTAACGAATCTAAGGGTCCGCTTATGTTTTGCTTATAAGGGGGTTAGCCGGTTTGGGGTGCCTGGCAGAGCCCGCAGTCCTCGTTCACGATGCCCCTTTTGACGTGCCATTTGTTGTGGGCGGAGAGCTTCCCGCCCTTGGATCCGGCGGTCTGCGCGTCGCTGATGTGCTGCTCTATTTCGGCCCGGCTGTTCTGGTGCCTGAGGTAGTCGTGTAGCTGGTATCCGGTGTCTGTCCTGTCTATGAGTCTCGCGTCGAGGAGTTCTTTTCCGGGCTTGGGGCCGAACATGTCGAGGTCGTATTGGGCGATGATCCCGTCGTTGCGGTCCTCGTTGCAGAGCCCGAGAAGGGTTACGTGCAACCGGAAAGCTTTGTCGCTGAGGCCGCGGAGTTTGCGGTGCCGCGGGTACTCGTTGGTGAGCACAAAGTACGGCCGCTTGTCCTTCTCCACATGGTTCCTTTCTGGTGGTGCCTGAACCAGCCGCGCCCGTTTCTCAACAAGCGCGACTGGTTCGTGAGGGCGTGGCTAGACGGCGGCCTCGAGGGACGTGTCCTCCAGGGTGGACAGGTCGAACAGTGTGGGCAGGGCCTGCTTGTTTTGTTCCGCTTCGAGGTATTTGACGGAGTCGAGGAAGTATCCGGCGTTGAGTTCGGAGCTGCGGCCCTTCCGGCCCAGCTTCAACGCCCGCAGAGGAACGGTTCCCAAGCCTCCGAAGGGGTCGAAGACGAGGTCGCCAGGGTTGGTGTACCGCTCGATGAGCCTGTCCACGATGTCGAACTGGAGCGGGCAGACGTGCATCTGGACGTTGCGGCGTTTCTGGTCGCCGTTCAATGTCAGCATCCGGTTGACGTCGTGCCAGACGTCGGGGGCCCATGACCCGGGCATGAGGGACATGAACGTGGCCGGCAGCGCGCCCTTGCCCTGCAGCGCCTCGCCTACCTTGATGTGGGATTCGTAGTCGTACACTTCCCGGAGCGTCTGCTCGGTGAACAGCCTGGACCGTTGCTCCACTGGCAGGGCGGCGAGTTCGTCCGGGGTGAGGTGGCGGTCTCCGCTGGAGCGCCAGTTGGCGTGGGCGTCGACCTGCCAGCGGGCCAGCGAATAGTCCTCTTTCTCCTTGACCACCCGGTTGTCGGCGTAGCCTTTGGACCGGTCGGTCTGGGGCTTGTGGAAGAGCAGGATGTATTCGGGGGAGCCGACGCCCATCTTGGTCCCGTCCTTGCGCATCTCGGTGTACCCGAGCCTGTAGGTCTGGTTGTTTTCGCGGACGACGTCGGTGACGACGGTGACCATGCCCATGTAGTCGAAGCCGTGCTTGATGCCATGGAAGAGCGCCTCGGCGTGGAAGGGGCTCACTGTGGGGATGCCGGCGCCGGTGACGTTGCCGAAGTTGATCCGGTCCTTGACGTGGCAGGCGTAGATCCGGCCAGGCTTCAGTGTCCGGAGCAGCTGCGGGGTGAGGTAGTCCATCTGCGCCCAGAAGTGGTCGTTGTCGTCGGTGTGCCCGAAGTCGTTGTAGCTGGGCGTGTATTCGTAGTGGTTGCTGAAGGGGATCGAGGTGACAACCATGTCGACGCTGTTTTCGTCCATGTGGTTGGTGGCCTCGTCAACGCAGTCGTTGTTCGCCAGGGTCCAGCCGTCGCCGGATGCTTCGATGCGCTCGATGCCCATGGAGCGGGTCAGCGCCTCGGTGATGGAGTTCCGGGACAGCCCGTACGTTTTGATGATGTCGGTCATGGTGTTGGTCAACTCTCTGTGCTGAGCCCATTTGTCCTTCAGCGAGGCCACGACTTCACCTTCAGATTCGGCGTGGATCAGGTGGACGGTGCAGGGCCGGGTCTGGCCGAAGCGTTGGATGCGGTGGCACGCCTGGATGGTGTCGTTGAATTTGTAGGTGACGCCGGCGAAGATCGCGACGTTCGCCTGTTGCAGGTTGAGGCCCTGGCCGAGCATGACGGGCTTCCCGATCAGGGCGTAGGTTTCCTTGTCCCGCCACATGTCGAGGCGCCGTTCGGCTTCGTCGGTGTCGAGCGATCCGTGGACGCTGGAGTAGGTGAGGCCGAGCTGCTTCAGGGCGTTCTCGATGGCCGTCTGCTCGTCGTTCAGGTCGCACCAAAGGATGATCTGCCCGTCGTCCGTGGCATGATGCGCCTTGGCCATTTCGATGAGCTTGCCGATACGGGCCGGGAGGCTGTCGCGTTTCTCTTTGGCCACGCCTTGCAGGTCTTTGGCGCCGCCACGGAAGAGCCGCACCTGCCCGTCCCTGTCTACCCCGGCGGTGGAGTGGTCCACGGGCACCTCTACCCAGTAGATGTGCATGGGCGGCAGGTCGTAGCCGTCATCGGAGTAGCCGAGGTCGGAGGGCTTCTGCAGGAAGATCGACCACGAGTTCAGCCACATGAAGAACTCATCGCGCTTGTGCGGGTAGAGCGTCAGGTTGTTGGCCTGGGTGGAGTCGCGCTGGAACCATCGGGTGAGTGCCTGGCCAGTGTCCATGACGCCAAGAAACCCGGCGTAGTGGATGAGTTCCTTGTACCGGTTGGGGGACGGTGTTGCGGTGGCCACGAACCGGTAGGGGACATCCTTGAAGAGCTTCAGGAACTCCTGGTACGTCTTGGACCCGAAGCTCCGCAATACCCCGGCCTCGTCAAGTGAGACCGCGGTGAACAGGTTGACGTCGAGCTTCCCGTCGCGGACCGTCTCGTAGTTGGTGATGTAGATGCCATCCCCGACCATGTCTTCGGCGCGGCGGATGAAGGTGACATCTATGCCAAGCTTCTTGCCGTCGCGGATGAATTCCCCGCGGACGCCGAGCGGGGCGATGATTAGGGCCCGCCGGGCCGGAGCGACATACTCGTCGTCGTCGCCATACGCTTCTTCGAGCCCGTCATCGAGCCAGCAGTTCTTGAGGGTCAGCTTCAAAGTCTCGAGTTGCATCATGGACTTGCCCAGGCCGAACGCTGCGAAGATCGCCCGGCGCCCGCCCTCAACAGCCCACCGGACGATGTCGCGCTGGTGGTCTTTGAGGATGGGGTTAACGGCCGTGGCCGGGACCGGTTGGCCGTAGTCGCGCTCGAAATCGGCCTTTGCTTTCAGGAACTCGGTGTAGTCGCTCATGCGTTCACCAGAGTCTCTGCCATGCAGGCGACGAGGTCGCGGGCAGCCGGTGGCGTGACGGCGTTCCCGGCCATTTTGACCTGTTCGCGTTTGTTGCCGAGCATGATGTATTCCTTCGGGAACGCCATTCCGGCCTTGATCTCGTGGGGTTCGAGCATCCGGAATTCGCAGTCGTCGATGTCGGGGACCTTCCATTCGGCCAGTCCGTGGTGCAGCCCGTTGGCGGCGAACGTGTCGAGCGGCTGCCCGACGTCCTTCGGCGCGTTGGTCCCGCGGAGGGTGGTGATCATCGCGAACCGGTCGTGCGTGGTTATGGTCGGGATTGCCTTCGAGATGGGGTGCATCTGCCCATTGCCGTAGTACTCCATGAGCATGTGGTCCCGCGGTGCCGTGACGAGAGCGTTGGCGTCCCGGGTGGTCATTGCCCGCATGGGATCCGACGTCGACCTGGCGTCGTCGTTCCACGTGCCGCCAGCGGGAACCAACAGGCCTGTCTCGTTGCGCGTGGTTTGAGTGCGCATCGGCTCCCCGGCCAGCTGAGCCTGCTTGCCCTCGCGGCCCTCCACCGGGACTAGCAGCGCCTTACTGGCCGTCCCGTGGAGTGTTCTGACAGGCTCCGTCGTGGGCCAGATGCGGAAGTAGTCGCCGCCGCGACCCGCGCTTGCGGAATCGTAGGTGTTTCCGGCAGCTTCCAAGTGCTGCGTCTGGTTCCCGTACTTGGCGAGCCCGGCCCGGATCCGGGCCAGGGTCTTGTCCGCCAGTGGCCTTTTGCGGTCCCCGATGCGCTCGCCGCGCAAGCTCCAGTCGATGGCATGGGAGGCTGGCAGCCAGCCGGGCTCGACAATCTGGTTACGGCAGGCGGCCTTGGGGCAGCGGTAGTTGTACTGGGCGCGGTAGCGGCCCCACTGCTCAGCCTTCTTGAACACCTGCAGCGCGTCCACAACCTCATCGCAGCCGGAGCAGTACGCCTTGGGACGGAAGTACTTCTCCACGTCGGGAGCCTTGTTTCCCTTCAGCCAGAAGAGCACGTACATGCGGTCGCGGGACTGGGGTGCGGGGAGTCCGCCGTGCTGGGCGTGCATGCTGTTGAGGTACTGGACGCGGTGCTCGTAGCCGAGGGACTTCATGGCCATCAGCCAGGCGTCGAACATGACCCATTTGGCGGCGTCTACGACGTTCTCGGTGATGATGGCCCGGTACTTGTGGACTTCGGCGAAGCGGGGGACGTCCCACATGGTGGCGCGGGACCGGTCGGCGGCTTCGTCCGGGAGGGTGTCGCCGAAGATATCAGCCTGGTTGGTGATGCGCTTCCGGCCCTTGGCCACGGAATGGTTGGTGCATTCGGGGGAGGCCCACAGGATGTCTGAGTGCCCGATATAGCGCGGTTCGGTTTCCTTGATGTCGGCCTGGACATGGATGGTGTCGGGGTGGTTGGCGTTGTGCGAGTCGAGCGCCTTCTGCCAGTGATTCAGTGCGGTCTTCACGGTGATGCCCGGGATCGACGTCGCCCCCGTGGAACTGCCGCCGGCGCCGCAAAACATGTCGGTCATGGTAAGGCTCATGGTGTTTTCCTGAATTCGTCGGTGAGGTGGCTGCATGGTTCGTAAACGCACATGGCCCACAGGCTGAGCCCGTGAGCTTCGTCGTGCCAGTCGGAGAGCCGGCGGAGGTTATCTTCGGTGCCGTCGTACTCTGCGTCGGCGCCGGACTGGGGAGCTGACGGGCATTCGTCTTCGTGGTGGTATCCGTTTTCTTCAAGCACTGCCGCGTCGATGTCCACGTCGACCGTGAGAGTTTGGTAGAAGGGCCGGCGATTCTTGGGTGCCTCATGCTCGCCGCTCATTTGGGGAGCCTGACGGGCATGAGGAGGTGGCGGAGGCCGTCGGTGCCGGAGACGAGAGCGGGCTTAGCGGTGTCCTTTTGGATGCCGAGGACGATTTCTGCTGCGGGTGTGACGGCGAGGGACCAGCCCAGGTAGGCGGGGTTGAACGCGACGGCGACGTCGGGCCCAGTCACTTCGCATTGGATGGTTTCTGTGCCTTGCGCGTCCTCACCTGTGCCGGCGTCGAGGACCAGTGACCCATCCTTGGTGGTGAGCCGGACGGGGGTGTTGCGTTCGGCGACGAGGGCGACCCGTGCCAGGACGTCGGTGAGGGCGGCGCGGTCTAGGGTGATCTGGGTGGCGGTCGTGTCCGGGAACAGGGCTTTGATTTTGGGGTAGGCCCCGTCGATCATGATCGAGGTGGTGGCCCGGTTGCCGGTGCGGACGCCCACAAGGTTCCCGTCGGCGAGGATCGAGGCGTCCCCGGCCAGGGTTTTGACGACGTCGGCGAGCCATGATCCGCGCACGAGCAGCTCAACGTCGCCCCCTGCCGGGCGCCAGGGGATGGTGACTTCGGCGAGCCGGTAACGGTCGGTGGTGCGCATGGTCAGTTCGTCGCCTTCGGAGACGATGTGCACACCCATGAGGATCGGCACCGAATCGTCACCTGAGGCGGCGCCGATGACCTGTCCGACGGCGGCCGCGAACACGTCCCCGTCGATGGTGCCGGCGACCGGGGGGAGGTCCGGCATGGGCGGGAACTCTGTGACGGGCATGGCGGTCATCGTGAACACGGCGGACCCGGCCGTCAGGGTGGCGCGGCGGTCGTCCACGGTGACGGTGACAGTTTTCTTGCCGAACTTCCGGATGATGTCCGTGAACATGCGGCCCTGCAGCAGGACCGTGCCCGGGGTGGTCACGTCGGCGGCGACCTGGGTGCGGGCCGACTTCTCGTAATCGAACCCGGAGATCCGGAGCCCGCCTTCCTGCGCCTCGATCAGGAGGCCGGACAGGACCGGGACGGGTGGGCGGGCATTGATGCCCTTGGAAGCGTATGCGGCGGCGTCGGCGAGGGCGTCGGCGGTGATCGTGAATTTCAAGGTTTTTGTCACTCTCTCTAGTCGAAGCAGCAGGCGCATTCGCCTGACGCGTTGATCGGCCGGCCGCCGGAGCTGCACAACTCCACAGCCACCTTCGGGCGGGGAATGTTCAGGACCGGTTTCGGGGGCACAAGGGCGATGGTTTTCATGCGGCCTCGGAGTGGGTGATGTGGCGTTCGATGAGGTCTTTGCGGAGCCCGTACCAGTGGACGTCACCCTCGATGGTGGAGACGTAGAGGACGGGGCGCCCGTGTAGCCGAGGGCCTTGACGTAGGCGAGGGCGCGCCGGGTCCTTCGTGACGTCGACTTCGGTGTAGAAGATCCCGGCGGCGTCGAGTTTCTTCTTCGTGATCCGGCACGGCTGGCAGTCCGGTTTGCCGTACAGTACGACGGCGACACCGTCGCGTGCCTGGATCCTGTGGGTGAGGTTTGCGGTGGTCATGGTTCTCCTTGTGGGACTGGTAGCGGACGCCTGCAACTGGTTTCCCAGGGCAGGCGTCCGCGAACGTGTGGTTGGTTCTTAGAAGGGCGGTTCGGAATCGGGCCCGTTACCCCACCCGCCGCCCGCATTGCTGACACCGGGCGTAGCCCAAGGGCCATCCTGCGTTGCCGCGGGCTGGTTGCCGCCGCCGAAGCCACCCTGGGCACCGTTGCCGGCACCTCCACCGCCTGAGCGCTGGGTGCGGTTGACCTTGGCGTTGGCGTAGCGCAGGGACGGGCCAATCTCATCAACCTCCAACTCCATCACGGTCCGCTTCTCGCCCTCCTTGGTTTCGTAGGAGCGTGACTTGAGGCGGCCGGACACGATCACGCGCGTGCCCTTCGTCAGGGATTCGGTGACGTTCTCGGCCGCGTCCTTCCAGATCGAGGCCCGGAGGAACAGTGCCTCCCCGTCCCGCCACTCGTTCGACTGCCGGTCGAAGGTCCGCGGGGTCGAAGCAATCGTGAAGTTCGCGACCGCGGCGCCTGACGGGGTGAACCTCAGTTCTGGATCCGCCACAAGGTTGCCGATGACTGTGATTTGGGTTTCTCCGGCCATTACTGGGCCTCCGTTCCGGCGAACCATGCGGCGTCGGCTTCGGTCTGTTCGCCTTCATCGACGAGTTCGCCCGTCACCATGTCGGCCACCGGTTCGGGGTGGTGCTGCCGGGGGGACGTGACAGCCTCCGCCTTAGGTTCCGGGGTCGGTTTGACGGGTTCGTTGGCGACGTCACGGACGGCACGGACCTGCTCGCGGATGTACTCGGCGGAGGTCGGCACCCATTTGGCGAGGTCGTGGGCGGCCGTCTTCAGGACCATGGCGGCCTCGTCGGAAGTCCATGGTGAGAACGATTTGCCCGCCGTCGCGGAGGCTTTCTTTGCCCGGTCAATGCGTTCCTGGTTGACGATGACAACCTTGGACACGGCCCCGTCCTTCATGATGGCGTAGGCGTAGGACCCGATGATCTTGCCGCGGTCCCCACCGAACCAGTCGACCTCATGCACCGGTTTGGTCATGGTGCCGGGGTTCCACTGGAACTTGTCGTTCTCGTAGACGTTCTCCACAATGACGGAGGACACGGCGCCGGCCCGGTACATGAGCTCCACTTCGCCCTGGTAGCCGACAACGCCGAGGATCTTACCGCCCTTCGGGGTGATGTAGTACTCGTCGGTGCCGGGCATGAGCCCTAACTGTGCGGCCTGCGACAGGGCGACGATGAGCGAGCCCGGGTCCTGGTTGGCGCACTTGAGCACCTCAGGGTTTTTGCGGAGGGCGGACAGTGCGGATGTCAGCCAGCCGACACCCTTGTCCTGCAGGTGGGAGGGGAGGGCGGCAAGGAGCTCGCCCTTGTAGGCTCCGATGTTCTGGCGGGCGACGTCGATGGGGCTGATGGCCGTGGTAGTCATGATGCTGCGCTCTTTTCCGGGATGGTGGGGAGGTTTTTGGAGGCGACAAGGTAGGGTGTGCCGCCGCCGCGGGACTGACGGGTGAAAAGTTTCTTGCCGTCCCATTTGATGTGGTGGGCTTCGCCGGCGAGGTCCGCGATGTAGGACTTTGCGCCCTGCTCGATAAGCTCGGCCGCTTTGCGTTCGGCGTTGGCTTCGAGGAACCGTAAGGCGTCGACGTCGTCGAGCTCGTAGTCCTCATCCTCGATGCCGGGGTTGAGCTGCTTCACGGCTTCATAGGTGGCGGCGTGCCCGTCCAGCGGGTTGAGGCTGGGCCGTTCACCCTTCTCCAGGGATTCCATGAACGTCGTCACCTGGGCCAGCATGACCACCACATATCCGGGGTCGTAGTCGATGATGTATTCGGCGAAGTCGAGGTATGACTTGATGACGGCGAGACGCACCCGCCGGAGGCCGGTGGTGAACATCTGCCACTGCGCCTGGTCGTAGTACCCGGGCGGCACCTGATCCGTGCCGGGCTCGCCCCAGTCCCCGTCGAGGGTGGAGGATTTCGCTTCGAAAAGCTCCGTACCTTCCGGCGTGTGGACGATGCCGTCAGGGGTGGAGGCGGCCCACGGGATCTCTTTGTGGACCCACATGCCGGTTTCGGTGACCTGCCAGTCGGGGTGCTGGTCGCGGAACCATGCCCGGACGGCGGGTTCGAGGTAGTGCCCGCGGCGGGTGATGTCGGTGTCGGGTTGCGGCTGGATCTGCCCGGCCATTTTCAGCCAGAGGGACAGGTAGGACTCGTAGGTGGAGTGCTTCATGATGGCGGACACTTTGCTGGCCGTCATGTAGGTCATCCACTCGGCAGATCCGGGCGCCACCTCCGGGACCGAGGGATCGGTGAATGCAATGCTCATCGTGTCAGCTCCATTTTTTCGGCCCAGGCGTCGATGCCGGGCTGTGCGGGGTGGGTATAGCCGGCCGTTACTTCGGCCTGGGTCTGGGGTGCGCCGTCGGTCTTGCACTGGCAGTTGCAGACGTCGCCTCCGCAGTCCTCGCACGGGTAGAGACGGCCGCAATAGCAGGCGCTCACCGGTCGAGCCGTTCGTCTTCGCGGATCGCGTCCCAGTCGGGTTCCTCGTTCTCAGCCTCGTGCTTGGGGCAGAGGTCGCCTTCGTTCTCGACTTCTTCCTCGCAGCCGTAGCCGGGGTCTTCCCGGGTGGCCGGGAATTCGACGGGGCAGTAGATCGTTTCGGCGCTCATTTGCGGGCCTTTCCGGTGTGACTGACGGGCAGTTCGGAGTCGTGGCGGAGCATGGGGCGGAGGAACGTCGCGGCCATGACGGCGGCGGCGAGGATCAGAATCGTCACTCGGATGCCTCCGCGTGGTCGATGGCGTTCTCACCGGAGATGATGCAGACCTTGGCGAGTGCCTGCACCTGGGTGAGTTCCCCCCGGAAGTGCTGATCGAGTACGGCGTTGACCGCGGTCATGGCGTCGTGGTCGTTCATGCGGCCAGCTCGAACCGGGTTTTGAAGGATGAGACGGCGTCACCGATCGCGGTGGCCAGCTCTGCCTCGAGGTAGTCGGTGAGGGTGGCGGTGTTGTCGACGGTGCCGGCGGCGTTCACGGTCAGGAGATCGTGGGTGCCGTTCTCGACCTGGGCTAGTTCGTCAAGCCAACCGAAAGCGTTCTCAACGTCGGAGGGGAGAACAAAGATTTCCAGTGCCCCGGTGAGGCGGCAGGAGAGCCGTTCGGCGTCCTGGTCGACGTTGGCGCGGGTTGCCCAGTAGTTGACGATCATGTGCCGGGCGACGGCGACGGCCTGAGCCTTCGTGAACTCGTAGCCGCTGGTATGGTTGGTGGTGTCCATCGGATGATTCCTTTTCGTGGTTTCGGTGGGCTGAGGTCCATGGGTTGCAGCCTGTGGACCTCTTTTTTGTTGATGCACTGACACTATCTGCAACTTGTGACAAAAACAAGCCGAACTTGTTTTCAGCCTATTTTGTCCCGCATCTGATACACGCGCTGCGGTGACACACTCAGCACGGCCCCAACGTCCGGCGCGGTGCACCCGGACTGGAACGCGGTCCGCACAGCCTCCCGCCGGGCCGTCTGCGCCTCCGCCGCCACAGCCTCCGCCAGCGACGCCGCAACATCGGCGGCCGCCAACTCCTCGAGCGCTTGTGACTTCTTCACTGGTTCCTCCTTGTCGCCTGGTAGTAGTCGATCGCTTTGGGCGGGATCCGCCACGGGCTCGTTTTGCCGCCCGTCTTGTACGCCCCGCGGAGCGCCTGGGTCTGGCAGTGCCTCTTGATGGTCTGCACCGGTTCGGCCAGCATCTCAGCAGCTTCCTCCGGCGTGTACGCCCGGCGGGGCAGCGTCGCGGTGCTAGGCGCCGGCATGGGCCACCACCAGGTCCGTCGACGGCGTCAGGTCCGTGTGGAGGCGTTGCAAACCCTTCACCGTGATCCTGACCTGCGGGGTTGCGAGCTGCTCTTCCCCGTTCGTACGGTGGAATTTGAAGGAGCTGACCTTCTCCGCAACCAGGCCCTGATCCACAGCCCACTGGTACGGGCGGCTGTTCGCGTCCAGCCACGGCCGTGCGCCCTCCCGCAAATGCCGGAACAACCGGTTCTGGCCGATCTGAACGGACGAGTCCCGGCACAACACCTGGGCGGCGTCCCTCACCGAATAGTCACCGGACGCGGCGGCCAGCTTCTCCCACGACGAGGCGAGCGGCTCCAGCTCCGCCACCCTGGCATGGTAGGCGTCCAGGGTGCTGTGCGCCTCCACGAGGGCCTGTGCCATGAGCTCCGCCCCGGTGAGCGGCGCCGCCCCATACCGGCCCGTCTTCCGGATCGCCGGCAACACCTCGTGAGTCAGCCAGCGTTTGAACGCCTTCACCTTCGGGGACCGACTGATAAGCATCAGGGAATAGACGCCGGATTCAGTAACGCCACTGATCGACTGCTTCCCGCCGAGGGTGTCCACGGCCATGGACGCCCTTTCGTCATCGTCGAGCTGGGCCATTGCATCCCGGTATTTCGAGATGCCGACAACGGCCGCCACGTCCATGGCAGCAAAGATAGGCTCCCCGTCGACCGTGGCGGTGCGGACTTCCTGCCCGCCGTAGTTGAATAGTTCGACGTTCGTCACGGCTAGTCTTCCAGTTCGAGGGTCGGCGTCGTCATGGGCAGCCCAAGCAGCATTTCCAGCTGCAGCAGGGCGTTGTGCACTTCGTGCTCGTTGGCGATCCCGGCGCCCATCCGGTCGATGGCGTCACGGAGGGCTTGGGTGGGGGAGGTTGCGGGGGCGGTGGCGGTGAATGTGAGAGAGACCATGCTTACTGCTACCTTCCAGGCTTTGTTGCTTCGGCGCTTACTACGTACGTGATTTCGTCTTTGGTCACACCCAGCCGGGCTGCGATGGCGGTGACAACAGCCTCCGATGGCTGCTTCACGCCCTTCTCGACGTTGGTCAGGTAGCCGGGGGAGATGTGGCAGTCGACGGCGAACCTGCCGTGCCTGATCCCGAGCGCTTCCCGAATGGCTCTAATGGCCGGCCCGTGGGCCATGCGCATCCGCATTTTGTTTCCTTCCGATCCGGTGAGTTTTGCCTATAGGAAGAGCATAGGAAAGAACAGGCAACAAGTCAAGCAGGGCATGGGAAACACCGGAAACCCGCGCCGTTACTGGTCAAAGTCGGTGAATGACACGCTTGGTTTTCCGGTTTACGGGGCTTGTTTCCTAGATACGCTGTTTTGTGTTTCCTAAAATTTCCTACGAAGGTGTAACCATGATTAGCGGAGATCAGATCCGGGCCGCCAGGGAGGCCGCCGGGTTGACACAACAGCAACTCGCGAAAACCCTTGGCGTGACGCTCCGAACCGTCGGCAATTGGGAGCGCGGCGAGTCCGTGCCGCGCAACCGGGAGTCGATGATCCGCTCAACGCTTGCCGGCCAGTTGCCCGGTGGCGGCCAGCAAACCGTGGCCCTCCAGACGGCAACCGACATGGAATTACTGGCGGAGCTCGCTAAACGGTTGACCCGGCCGGCGGCCACGGACCATACTCCGACGCAAGGGCTCCCGGCACGGAACGATTACCGTCTCGCGGCACGGGAGGCGGACGAACATATCGGGCACGACCAGATGCCCGAAGACACCTAGGATCCCCGGCAGGGGGTGCTTCCAAGATTTCCCCAAGGTGCGCACAGCAGTCTTGGGCGCCATACGCATCCGACCACGAAAACCAGTTCAACTCTTTTCAGAAAGGCACCACAATGTCAGAAGGTAAGGCGCTGCAAAGCCTCATCATGAACCTCCGCGGTGAGCGGAACAACAAGGAACTCTCCCGCGACTGCGGCAACATCCCCACCCAGTCGAGGCTGCAGCAGATGTCCACAGCCTCCATCCGGCTTTTCCCGGACCCGGAAACGATCCTGGGCCTGGCCCGCGGCCTGAACGTCACGGTGGGGGAGGTGGTGGGGGCGTGCGCCCGGGACCTTGGCCTGAACATGGGCGGCCCGGACGAGTCCGCGCTGGTGCTGGCCGGCGCCCGGGACCTGCCCGAGAGCGCCCAGCAGATCCTTGTGAGCATGTCCCGGGAGCTGCAGTCCGCCTACAGGTCCCGGGCCGCCCACTGACACTGTCGGGACCGCCGTGTACGTTCATCCCTCATGGGGTACGAACTGAAGGCCGAAGAGATGGGCGTGAATGTCGTACCCGGGTACCCGCCGCACGGGTGGTGGGGCAGCTACGACCCTGACCGGCACCGCATCACCGTCCGGCCGGACCTTGGATACATCCAGCACCGCTCCACCATGTGGCACGAGCTCGGACACGCCCACTACCGGCACGTCGGGTGCACGCCACGGCAGGAACGCCAAGCCCGCATGTGGGCGGCCCGCCATCTCATCCGCCCGTCCGCCTTCGTGGAGGCGGCCCGGGTCACGGATGACCTCATCAGTATCGCCCACCATCTAAATGTCATGCCCGACGACGTCCGGGACTTCGAACAATCCCTCACATTGGATGAGCTGCTCATCCTCCGCAACCAGATCGACGGGAGCCGACAATGGCACGCGTAGAAGACCTGTGGGTTCGCCAGGACAAGACGCGGCGTCCACGCTACGGGAAGGGTCTCCGGTACCGGGCCGAGTGGGTTGAGCCCGGCGGCACGAAGGTCAGGAAGAGCTTCGCGACGAAGACGGCCGCCACACATCATCTCGCCCAGCAGGTCGCCGACATCAACCGCGGCGTATATAGTGCCGGCCGCGAAAAAGTGCTGCTCGCCGACTACGCCGAGGTGTGGAAGGAACACCAGCTGCACCAGCGCGCATCCTCGAGGGAGCAGATCGGGAACCGCTTCCGGCTCAACATCATCCCGGCACTCGGCGATAAGGCCATGGACGATGTGCAGCGCCAGGACGTGCAGGTGGCGGTGGGGGAGTGGGCCCGGTCGCTGGCCGCGTCAACTGTGAAGGTCGCCTACGGGTACTTGGCCGCCATGTTCAAGGCGGCCGTCCTCGACGGTGTTGTGGCGAAGACCCCGTGCATGGGCATCAAGCTCCCCAAGGTGGAGCAGTCAACGATTGTCCCGCTGAAGACGGCCACGGTGCAGGCGTTGGCGGATGGTATGTGGCGGCCGTACCGGCCCATGGTGGTATTCTGCGCCGCGACGGGCCTTCGGTCCTCGGAGCTGCGCGGCCTGACCTGGGACCGGGTCGACTTTCGGACGTCGATGATCAGCATCGACCGGCAGCTGATCGGTACGAACTCGCGGGCGCCGGAGTGGGGGCCGCCGAAGACAGTTTCCAGCCGCCGCAGGATCCATGTCGGGCCGGAGTCGCTCGAGCTGCTCCGGCAGCTGCAGGTGGCCGGCGGCGGGCCGGGCGGGTTGGTGTTCCACTCGGGCGGGCGTGCGATCACCCGGCACACGGCGGGGGAGGCGTGGCGGCACGTCCGAGAGTCCATGCCGGCGGCGGGCACCGGCTGGCATGAGCTGCGCCACTATCACGCGTCCCAGTTGATCTCCGGGGGCATGTCGCCGGTGGCCGTAGCGCACCGGCTGGGGCATAAGGATGCGACGGAGACGCTGAAGACGTACGGGCATTTGTGGCCGGATGATGACACACGGGCGGCCGCCCTCACGGATGGTTTGGTGCGGCTGGTTGCCCCCAGTTTGCCCCCCGAACCCTCTGCGCCCCAGTGACGGCGGCGTCTCGACGGTAACCCGGCGTATCGGTCAACCCATCCATCCACGCAGGGATCATCAGGTGCGGACGCGCCGATGGCTGCCTGGCAGGCCGTCTTCCCTCTGCGATGCGGCCGCGCACCGGGACGCGGGGTCACGGATTGGTCACGAACACGGTGGAACCCATCCGTAGCCGGTGTGCTGTCGAAGTACTCCTGACAGACAAGCACCGGCCCCGTCCGAGCTACTCGGCAGGAACCATCCGCGGGACCGGACACCCCCACTGATTTCAAGGAGTACTCCCATGCGTACGTCAACTAAGACTTTCCTGAGCGTTGCCGCTGCCGGTTCGCTGATGTTCTCCCTCGCGGCGTGCAGCCCGGCTGCCACGTCCTCGTCGGCGCCGGCTGCCTCGTCCTCGGCCGCGGCGCCCGTTGAGAAGGCCAAGCCGCTGGCCGCGATCCCGGCGCTGACGGGTACCTCCACCGCGGTGAAGCTCGATGCCTCCTTCGCCGCGGCCCTGGAGAGCCTTAAGCTCACCCCGGGGGTGGTGGGTACCGCGGCGCTGACCGACGGGTCGCTGATTTTCCCGATCAGCGGCGGCAAGGTCGATTACTACGATCCCGCGAAGGACTACCGCCCGTTCGTCCAGGGCCTGATCAGCCACGCCGGTTCCGGGTTCTCCCTCTCCGCCGGTGAGACCAAGGTGGACCTGACCAACTTCACCATCGACCCGGGCACCTCCAAGCTCTACGGTGACGTCGCGGTCAACGGCGAGATCGCCGCCAAGCAGGCCTACATCTTCAACCTTGACGGCTCCACCCTCAAGCCCCTCCAGGCCGCCGGCGACACCGCCGTCCTGGAAGGAACCCGGGTGCTGATCTCCGACACCGCCGCCGGCCTGCTGAACAAAACCTTCAAGACCGACGCCGTGAAAGCCGACATGCTCGTCGGCATCGCCAAAATCACCGTCAACACCAAGTAACACCCACCGCAACAGCGGCGCCCGAAGCGCCCGCAGGAAGTGCCGCCTGAAATGGCGGCAGCAAGTGCCGCGGACCCTCCACCGGAGGGTCCGCGGCACTTTTCCGTGGCCGTGTCCCGCGCCCGCCGCCTCAGCTGCGTGCTGTGGCGGGCTCCTGCTGCCAAGGCGGGGTGGCCAGAAGAAAGACGGTAGCGGCAAGCATCACGCCCGCGGCGAAGATGGTGACCACGTGGACGGACAGTGCGCTGCCGTTGTACATGGTGATGCCAACAGCCAGCAGAGAGGCGGCCAAGAGCGCCAGCGCCGCAAGATGCTGCCGACGCAGTCCCGCCAGAACCAACAGGGCAGGTATCGCATACCAGATCTTGCTGGCCGTTCCCAAAGAGTTGATCTGGTCGATAACGCCCTCCGTGCCCGGTATCGCGGCCACAGCCTGGGGAAAGAACATCGAGGTGCAGTGCAGAACCAGTCCCAGGGCCCCGGCCACTGTCGCCGTCAGGTCCAGTGCCGACAGCCTGCGTGTGAACCTCGTTGGCGGGAGGCCGGGCACTGCCAGACGGAGCACCAGCAGGGCAAGGGCAACGCCGGCAAGGGCCAGAACGAACAGGATTGACATGGCTCCACCCTAATACGGCACCTCAGGCCGGATGATTCACGTGTCCCTGAGCCCGTGTGAGTCATTTCACGCGTCACGCGACGCGGGCCGCCGTCGTGCCGCCCTAGAATGGACGGTGAACGTAGAAGTTCTGCCGCCGGGTCTGCGTTCGCAGCCGGTGGCTATTTCTTTGCTTACCATGCAGGCGCCCGGGGTGGACCGAATCCCCGCCGGCGCCCAGGTTCCGGACACCCTCCGGCGGCCGACTTCCATATACGCGGACGTATGTGGTGGAATTTAGGAAGGTAGTTCTGTGAGCCAGACATCAGATTCTTGTCTTGATACGTGGATGGGCCGCGAGGCGCTGGCCGAGGCCATGATCCCGGTGATCGGCCGGCTATACCGCGAAAACAACGTGGTGACGTCCATCCACGGGCGCAGTCTGATCAACAAGTCCACCATGAACATCCTGAAGGCGCACCGATTTGCCCGCCGGATGAGCAAGGAAGAACTGCGGCTTGAAGAGACCGCCCCGCTGCTGGATGCCCTGACCGAGCTGGACCTGGGCGCGGCTGCCATTGACATTGCCCGCCTCACCGAGAAGTACCGGGCCGAGGCCAACGGTGCCAGCCTCGATGAATTCCTCCGCGGGGAACTCGCCGAGGTCGTCGGCAGGCGTGGCGGCGACAACCGCACCAGCACCGACGTCGTCCTCTACGGTTTCGGCCGCATCGGCCGGCTCCTGGCCCGCCTCCTGATCGAGAAGGCCGGCGGCGGCCACGGTCTGCGCCTGCGCGCGATCGTGGTCCGTCGCGGTTCGGACAACGACCTGGCCAAGCGCGCCAGCCTGCTGCGCCGCGACTCCGTCCACGGTTCCTTCGAGGGCACCATCAAGGTGGACCTCGGGAACGACACGATCACTGCCAACGGCGTCCAGGTCCAGGTTATCTACTCGGACAACCCCGCCACGGTGGACTACGCCGCCTACGGCATCCACGACGCGCTCGTCGTCGACAACACAGGACGCTGGCGCGACGCCGAGGGCCTGTCCCAGCATCTGCAGAGCAAGGGCGTCTCCCGGGTTCTGCTCACCGCCCCGGGCAAGGGTGACCTCAAGAACATCGTGCACGGCATCAACCACGGCTCGATCGCCGATTCGGACGCGATCGTCTCTGCCGCGTCCTGCACCACCAACGCCATCACGCCGGTACTTAAGGCCATCAACGACCGCTACGGCGTGGTGCACGGCCACGTCGAGACGGTCCACTCTTTCACCAACGACCAGAACCTGATCGACAACTTCCACAAGGGCGACCGCCGCGGGCGCTCGGCCGCGCTGAACATGGTCATCACCGAGACCGGCGCCGCAAAGGCCGTGGCCAAGGCCCTGCCGGAGCTCCTGGGCAAACTCACGGGCAGCTCCATCCGCGTCCCCACCCCTGATGTGTCCCTGGCCATCCTGAACCTGAGCCTGGAAAACGGCACCAGCAAGGACGAGGTCAACGACTACCTGCGGGAAATGTCGCTGCATTCGGAGCTGCGCAAGCAAATTGATTACATCGATTCGCCCGAGGTTGTCTCCACCGACTTCGTCGGCTCCCGCCGGGCAGGCATCGTCGACGGCCTGGCCACCATCTCCAACGAGAAGAACCTCGTCCTGTACGTCTGGTACGACAACGAGTTCGGCTACAGCTGCCAGGTGGTCCGCGTCATGGAGGAAATGGCCGGTGTGAACCCGCCGTCCTTCCCCGCCAGGGACGCCGCCTCGATCCTCGAGGCTGCCGGACTGCCCGTAGAGGTCTGATCGCGGAAGCTTCACACTGCGCCTCCTGGCCCGGACGCATCCATTTTTCCCGGCCGATCCTCTGGAATCGGCCGGGAAAGGGCAGCACAATGGTGCCATGGAACAGAACTCGGCTGTGGAGCACGAAACCGCACTGGAACACGCGCTGGACATCGCGCGGCAGAACGTCAAGGAGGCCAAGCGGCTTCTCGACGATGCACGCGCCAAGCGTGCGGTCGGCGAGGTTGACGACGCCCGGGTCCAACAGCTCGAACGCCTGATGGCCCTGGCTGACGAGGATCTCCGGCGGGTGATTAAGGAGCAGTAGCACCGCGGCGGCAGTCCCGGGACAGCTGGCTGCCACCTGTCCTCCACACTGTGGACAAAGACGTCAACGTCGGAGCCCTGAGTTACGCTCTTGCGGTGCAGGAAAATCCTCCCCGCCGGCCCGCCAGGGCGGGCCCGCCATGACCCTCGGCCAGCCATGACCGTCGGCCAGCCATGACCGTCGGCCAGCCATGAAGTCCGGCCTGACGTGACCGTCACCTGGGCCGGGTTCCGCCGGGCCCGGCGCCGCTCCCGCCAGGCGTGGGCCCTGGTAGCACTTGCTGGCCTTGCCGTCGTCGGGGGACTGGGCTGGATCTTCACGGCAGGCCAGTTCGCCGCCGCGGAACCGCGGTCAACCGGCCCCCGGGAGGCTCCCGTCCTCGCTCCGGGCTGGATGAAGGCCGTGCCCGCTCCCCGTCCGGTTCCGCCGGGGACCGCTGCCGCCGCGTTGGATTCCCTTCCGGTCAGGGGCCGCGCGGCCAGGGACAACTACGACCGGGCCGCCTTCGGCCAGGCCTGGCTTGACGTGGACCGCAACGGCTGCGATACCCGCAACGACATCCTCCGCCGCGATCTGGGAAACGCACAATTCATCGAAGGCTCCCGTTGCCGGGTAGGTGCCGGCACGTTCCAGGAACCTTATACCGGTCACCCGACCGCCTTCCGCCGGGGATCCGAGAGCAGCAAGGCCGTGCAGATCGACCATGTTGTGGCGCTCGGCGACGCCTGGCAAAAGGGCGCCCAGCAGCTGACCGCGCAGCAGCGCGAGCATCTCGCCAACGACCCACTGAACCTCATCGCCGCTGACGGCCCCGCCAACCAGGACAAAAGCGCATCCGACGCCGCCACGTGGCTGCCGCCTAACAAGGCTTTCCGCTGCCACTATGTCGCCCGGCAGATTTCGGTCAAGGCTGCCTATCTGCTGTGGGTGACACTGGCGGAGAAGGATGCGATGAAGCGGATTCTTGGGTCCTGCCCGGGGCAGCCGACAATCGTTCCACAACTCACCGGTCCGCCGAGATGACGAGCCTGACAGGGCCGGCCGTTGCCGGGCCGCCGCAGGCCGCGCTGCCGCCCACACGGGTCCAGCCCAGCTCCACCAGGCTCACCAGTTTCCGCTTCATGGCGGGTGGCTACACCGGGAACGGCTGGGCGGATAGTTCGGCTTCCAGCCGCTCTACATCCGCCCGTCCGCACAGCTCCGTGGCAGGGGTGGTCACCGTCGCGCTGCCCGCGGCGACGGCGGCCCGGAACGCCGTCTCGAGGGTGCGCCCCTGCGCCAGCCGCAGGACAAAGGCAGCCAGGAAACTGTCCCCTGCTCCGACGGTGCTCCGCACCTGCACCTTCGGCACCGCCAGACGGAGAACCCCGGACTTGGAGGCGAGTACCGCTCCCTCGCCACCGAGGGTCAGGGCGACGTGTTCCGCGGAGCCCTCGGCCACCAGTGCCGTGGCCGCCTCGACCTGGTGCTCGGTGCTCTCCAGCGTCGCACCGACATGCAGTCCCAGTTCCCGGCGGCTCGGCTTGACCAGGAAGACACCCTCGGCAAGGGCCTCGGACAACGCCGGCCCGGAAGTATCCACGATGCAGCGGGCGTTGTGCAGCCGTGCCAGCCGGGCCACCCGGGCGTAGAAGTCCTCGGGAACCCCCGGCGGAAGACTGCCACTGGCAACGACATAGCCGCCCACCGGAATCGAATCCGCCACCACGGCCAGGCACAGACGCCATTCGGGCTCACTCAACTCGGGGCCTTGGAGCACGAACCGAAACTGCTTGCCCGTCGCCGTCTCATCGACGGTGAAGTCCTCGCGGGTACTCCCCTGGATCGGCACTACAAGGGTGGGGATTCGTTCGGCTTCTATCAGCCGCCGATAGGCTTCCCCGGTGGGTCCGCCAGCGGTGTAGACCGCCAGGGTCCGGCCTCCGAGCCGCTGCACCACCCGTGCCACGTTCACCCCGCCGCCCCCCGGATCGAGGCGGCTGCTGCTGCAGCGCAGCTTGTGACCGCTGATGACCTTCCCGGTTGACGTGCTGATGTCCAGGGCGGGGTTCACGGTCAGAGTGAGGATGGGCTGCATCGCCGTCGGTGCTGAGGCTTCCATGGGCCAAGCATAGGAGACGGATTCGGCCATTCGGTGACGGTATCCTCTTGTGGGCGTGCGGCTGCTGGGCGAGAATTGGGCCCGGCAGCGAATTTCGCCACGCCGGAACGGACTGGAACGGGAAGCATGGCACATCGCAGGGGCGGCTCAGGCAAGGGAAACGCCAGTCCACAGGGGAAATCCAAACGCGCGGCGAAGCGGCCGCCCCGGCTCAAGCTCAGCGTTTACGAGGCCGAGCTGGTCCGCCTCCAGGCCGAGCTGGTGGCGCTGCAGGAATGGGTCCGCAGCACCGGAGCGCGGGTACTGGTGATTTTTGAAGGACGCGACGCCGCCGGCAAGGGGAGCGCCATCAAACGGGTCACGGAGTACTTGAACCCCCGTTTTGCCCGGGTCGTGGCGCTGCCGTCGCCGACGGACAGGCAGCGGGGCGAATGGTACTTCCAGCGCTACGTGGAGCACCTACCGGCGGCCGGGGAAATAGTCCTGATGGACCGCTCCTGGTATAACCGGGCCGGCGTCGAACACGTGATGGGCTTTTGCACCCCCGCGGAACACAAGCGCTTCATGGCACAGTGCCCGGTCTTTGAACGCCTGCTGATCCAGGACGGTATCCTGCTGTTCAAATACTGGTTTTCGATCAGCCACGCGGAGCAGGAGCGCCGGTTCAGGTCCCGGCTGGATGACCCGATGCGGCAGTGGAAGCTATCGCCGATGGACCGGGAATCGATCCTGCGCTGGGAAGACTACTCGCGGGCCAAGGATGAGATGTTCATGCAGACGGACACCGCGGAATCACCCTGGTTTGTGGTCGAAGCGGAGGATAAGCGACGGGCCCGGATCAACCTGATTGCCCACCTGCTCTCCAACGTCGATTACACCGAAGTGCGGACGGAGCCGGTCACGCTTCCGGAACGACCCAAGGCCGTCAACTACATCCGCCCGCCGCGGGAGCTCTTCCGCTACGTCCCGGACCATGCGGCAGGCCTCGAAAGGCCGGAACCGGGCTAGCGCCGCCGCGCACCCCGGAAATCTCCGCCGGCCCGGTGCCGCCGGCCCGCCGGGTCAGGTAGGGTACCGGCATGGACATTATCCTCGTACCCGGATTCTGGTTGGACGCCTCGTCATGGTCGGAGGTGACGCCTCCGCTGGCCGCGGCCGGGCACCGCGTCCACCCGCTCACGCTGCCCGGGCTGGAAGCTGCCGACGCGCCGCGGGCCGGGATCGGACTGCGCACCCACATCGACGCCGTCGTGGCGCAGATCGATGCAATCGACGCCCCCGTGGTGCTGGTGGGCCATTCGGGCGGAGGTGCCATCATCCACGGCGCCGTCGATGCCCGTCCGGACCGGGTGGCCCGGGCCATCTATGTGGACAGCGGTCCGCTCGCCGACGGCGGAGTCATCAATGACGACCTTCCGGACGACGGCGACGACGTGCCGCTTCCGCCGTGGGAACTTTTCGAGGACGCAGACCTCACGGACCTGGACGATCAACTGAAGTCCATGTTCCGGGCCCGCGCCATCCCGCAGCCGAAGGGCGTAGCCCAGGACCGGCAGCGGCTGCACGACGAGCGCCGCTACGACGTCCCGGCGACCGTCATCGCCTGCGAGTTCCCGTCCTCCATGCTCATCGAAATGATCGGGGCAGGCCACCCGTTCGTGGCGGAGCTCGGGCGGATCCGCGAGGTCGACTATGTGGACCTGCCCACCGGGCACTGGCCCCAGTTCACCAGGCCGGCCGAACTCGGCGCAGCCCTCCTCGCCGCCGTCGGACGCGCTTCCTGAGGAAGGCCGCAGGGCCGGGATGCAGGCGACGCAGGACGCCTAATGGGCATTTTCCCTAGTTCGTCGGGGGTTCAGGCAGCGCCAGGACGTTTTAACGCCGGGGGACATGCCCATTCTTCGCACCCGGAACTGGGCAGAATGACACTATGTCCATCCGCGCACTCCGGCGCGGGGCATGTCCCTTCGGGCCGCTGTCCAGTCCAGCGGGACATGCCCATTCTTCGCACCCGGAACTGGGCAGAATGACACTATGTCCATCCGCGCACTCCGGCGCGGGGCATGTCCCTGAGCAGTGCCCTCCCAGCCCCCAGCGCTCAGCCCCCACGCCCGGACCCCCCGACGAACTAACGAAGATGCCGGTCAGTGCCCGAACGGGTCCGGATCCACACCCGGCAGCCAGGTCAGCCCGGGCACGCCCCAGCCGCTCTGCTTTGCCTGCTTCATTGCCTTGCGGGAGTCGCGGCCCGTCAGCCGGTTGACGTAGAGCTTGCCGTCGAGGTGGTCGAATTCGTGCTGAATCACTCTCGCGAACCAGCCCGTCGCCTCGAAGTCCACCGGGTTGCCGTCGCCGTCGAAGCCCTGAACCCGGGCCCAGTCGGCGCGCTTGAGCGGATACTGCCCGCCCGGGAAAGACAGGCAGCCTTCCTCCTCCTCATCCGGATCCGGCAGTGCGCCGGAAATTTTGGACAGGGTCAGCACCGGGTTGACGACGGCGCCGGACGGCGGGGCGCCGTCGTCGTTGTCGTACCTGTAGATGAAAAGCCGTATACCCACCCCGACCTGGGGTGCAGCCAGGCCCACGCCGTTGGCGGCGTCGTTGGTTTCGAACATGTCGGCGATCAGGGTCCGGAGTCCGTCGTCGAAGGCGTCGACTTCCGCGGCCCGGCGGTGCAGCACGGGCTCACCCCAGATCGTGATGGGCAGGACGGTCATGTCAGGAAAGTTCCTCTGGTAGTTGCTGGCTGGTTGCGGGCGCTCAGCCGGCGATGGTGCGGCCGACGACGTCGCGCATGATTTCGTTGGTGCCGCCGAAGATGGTCAGCAGCCGGGCAGCCAGATAGGCCTGCGCCACCGGGTACTCCAGGATGTAGCCGTAGCCGCCGTGCAGCTGCAGGCAGCGGTCCGTGACGGACTTGGCGCGCTCGGACGCCCACAGCTTCGCCCGGGCGGCGGACGCGGCGTCGAACTCGCCGGCGTTGAAGGCAAGGATGGCCCGGTCCACATAGGCTTCGGTGACCTCGACCTCGGTGAGGATGTCGGCGAGTTCAAATCGGCTGTTCTGGAAGTCGATGATCCGTTCGCCGAAGGCGTTGCGTTCCTTCGTGTAGCGGACGGTCGCCTCGTAAACGGCGCGGACGACGGCGGAGCTCGCCACAGCGATCGCCAGCCGGCCCTGCGGGAGCTGTTCGGCAGCATACTGCAGCCCCTTGCCTTCCGCACCCACCAGGTCTGTGTGCGGCACCCGGACGTTGTCGAAGAACAGCTCCGCGGTATCGGAAGCTTTCAGGCCCATCTTGTCCAGCTGCTTCCCGGTGTTGTAGCCCTCGCCCTTACCCACCATGAACAGGGAGAAGGAGTCTCGGTTGCCGCGGCCGGTGCCGCCATCGGTCCGGGCCAGGACCAGGGAGGCGTCGCCGGAGACCGCGTTGCCGATGAAGGTCTTCTGGCCGCTGATCAGCCAGTCGCCGCCGTCGCGCACGGCCTTGGTCCGGATACCGCGCAGGTCCGAGCCGGCGCCGGGTTCGGTCCAGGCGATCGAGGTGACGATTTCGCCGGAGACCATGCCGGGCAGCCAGCGGCCCTTGAGCTCGTCCGAGCCATAGGCCAGCAGGTGGGGGAGGACCATGTCATCGTGCAGGTGGAAGGCCAGGCCCACGGCGAGGTGGTTGCTCTTGGCGAATTCCTCGTCCAGGACGGCGCGGAAGCGGTAGTCATCCATGCCCAGGCCGCCGAACTCTTCGGGGACCGCCAGGCCCAGCAGGCCCTGTCCGCCGGCCGCCGTCCAGAGTTCCCGGGACATTATGTGGTCACTGTCCCACTGGGCGTAGTGCGGGGCAACCGCGCGTGCATTGAACTCGGTGGCCATTTCACGGAACATCCCGTGGTCTTCTTCAAAGAGCGTGCGCTTCATTGCGTTTCCTTCCGGTGACGGTTCCATGGGCGGGCGACTGCCAGACACCAGCACAGACAACAAAGGCCGCACCGGATTTCCGGTACGGCCTTCGTCTAAGGTCGGACAATTACTGCCGTCCTTGATGAGGGTGAGCGACGGGGATTGAACCCGCGACCTCCTGGACCACAACCAGGCGCTCTGCCAACTGAGCTACGCCCACCATGTGCCCGGCCACGCCCACCGGCGGACCGGCTGGCTGAAAAGGCAACGACAAACAGCCTACCTGCTGTTCGGGGCTGGTTTTGCCACTTTTCCGATTTTCACCGAATTTTCCTCTGAAGGTGGCGCAGATTACTCCGCACAGCTACCCGGCGGGCTAGTTTGCCAGCGTCGCGGGCGACGCTTCGGAGGCCGCGGAGGGGGCCGCTTCCTTGCCCATGACCGTCCTGGCGATCCGCTGAGCGGTGGCGCTGTCCGGTCCGGGCGCGGGGACAAAGACGGCCTCGCGGTAGTAGCGCAGTTCGTCGATGGAGTCCTGGATGTCGCCGAGCGCCCGGTGGCCGCCAAGCTTGGCGGGGGACTGGAAGTAGGCCCGCGCGTACCAGCGGCGGGAGAGCTCCTTGATGGTGCTCACATCAATGACCCGGTAGTGCAGGTGCTCCACGAGTTCCGGCATGTCGCGGACCAAAAAGACGCGGTCGGTTCCCACCGAGTTGCCGCCCAGCGGGGCCTTCCTGGGCTCCGGCACCCATTCCTTGATGTAGTCCAGGACGATTGCCTGGGCCTCCGCCATGGTCTTGCCGTGGGGGAGTTCCGCCAGCAGGCCGGAACGGGTGTGCATGTCCCGGACGAAGTCGCCCATCTGCGCCAGTGCGGCGTCGTCCGGCCTGATGACGACGTCGACGCCGTCGCCGAGGACATTGAGCTCGGAATCCGTCACCAGGGCGGCCACCTCGATGAGGGCGTCGTTCGTGGTGTCCAGGCCGGTCATTTCGCAGTCGATCCAGACGATGCGTTCATTAGATATAGGCACGCGCCCAGCCTACCGTTCCGTCGCCGCTGAACCGTCCGGTGCTAGGATTTCGGTTACGCGGCCGTCGAAACTTTTCGTCATCGCGGCGCGCCCGGGCCGGTTCCAGCGGTTGGCTGAGGGCGGACGTGAGCCCCACAACAGATTGGACGATCCTGAGATGACGGCGCCTGTGCCTGTGGCGGGGAAAACGGCCGCCGGTCCGTCCCGCACCGCCCAAACGGCAGCTGCAGCCGATGTGGACAACGCCCGTTCCCCGCTCCTGGCCGGTTTCATCGGATCCTTGTTCATGGCGATCGGTTCGCTCGGCGTGGGCTGGCTTGCGCCGGCCTCCGAGCTCCGCCGGGTGCCGCTGTTCATCTGGATGCGCACCGAAGCCCTCGGCGTCGCACTGTGCATTGTTCTCCTGGCCGTCGGCGGGATGCTGCTGGTCCGCGCATGGCTGCGGCTCGGACAGCGCGTGCGCGTCTGGGGACCGGAAGCCCGCAAGGCAACCCTTCAGGCACTCGTCCTCTGGGGCCTTCCGCTGATGTTCTCCGTCCCGCTGTTCAGCCGGGACGTCTATGCCTACATCGGGCAGGGCCGCCTGATGGTGGAGGGCTTCAACCCCTACGAAAACGGCATCTCCGCGCTGTCCAACTACTTCCAGCTCGGCGCCGACAAGATGTGGACGGAGGCTCCCGTCCCGTACGGGCAGCTCTTCCTCTGGATCGAGCAGCTGGTGGTCTGGTCCACCAATGTGCACCCAGAGGCCAGCATTATGCTTTTCCGGCTGGCCGCGCTGGCCGGCATCGCGCTTTGCGTGATCTACGTGCCCCGGCTCGCCGAGCTCCATGGCGTCAACCCGCACCGCGCCCTGTGGCTGACCGCCGCCAACCCGCTCTTCCTCACCAACTTCATCGCCAGCGTCCACAACGACGCCCTGATGATCGGGCTGGCACTCGCAGGCCTGTACTACTGCGCGACCCGGCGCGTCATCCTCGGCATCGTGCTGGTAACGCTTTCCATCTCGGTCAAGCCCATTACCATCGTCTTCCTCCCGTTCATCGGCCTGCTCTGGGCCGGCAGGAACGCCGGCTGGCCACGGAAGTTTGTGTTCTGGGGGCTCACGGCCGGCCTTAGCCTGGCGATCCTCTATGCCATGAGCCTGGTCAACGGATTCGGCTTCGGCTGGATCAACGGGCTGTCCGCCCCGGGAAGCATCTGGATCTGGTACGCCCCGATCGGCCTGCTCGGACTGGTCGTCGCTTCCCTCTTCAACGCCTTCGGACTCGACGGCTGGGGGATGGCCAAGTGGGTGTACGACGCCGGCAAGCTCCTCGCGCTCGGGATGGTCGCCTGGCAGATCTTCCGCGGCGACTACGACCGGCTCATGCGCCGCCTCACGCTGGCGTTTGCGGCCATCGTCGTCCTGGCCCCGATGATCCAGTCCTGGTACGTCGTCTGGCTCATTCCGCTCTTTGCCATCACGGGCATCCGCGACGACTGGCAGGTCAAGGCTCTCTACTTCATCGTGTCCTTCTTTATGGTGTACGCCATCTCGGACCAGCTGGAAGTCTTCCCTTACTTGCAGACCGCTGACCTCGGACTGGCCCTCGCCCTGGCACGGAATGCCGCGGCTATCATTGCCCTGCTCTTCGCCCTCTACCTGATCTTCCTCGACCCGAAGACGAAGCTCCTGTTCAGCAAGGCGGAGGAACCGGTCACCACGCGGCCGGTGATCTGATCTTCCGGAGCGCTTCCCTGCGGGAGAGCGGGCTGAGGTCCGCACCGTGCCGCCGGACGAAGGCCAGGACCCAGTCCGGATCCGTGGCGGAGTAATCACGCAATGACCGGCGGATCGCCTTCCGGATGAAGGTGTGCCTGCGGCAGCGCGCACAGCAGGTGCGAAACACCGTTTACGGCCATGGGCCAACTCTAGCCACCAGACAACTCTTAGCCACGGGTGACTTCAGCCGCGGTGCGGGCCGGGCCGGGCCAACAGCTGAAGCCATGTCGATGATCAAGAGTCCAGCCGAGATTGCCCTGATGCGCGAGGCCGGCCGGGTGGTGGCGAACACGCTGGCGAAGGTCAGGGAGTCCGCCGCCGTCGGGGTCTCGTTGAAGGAACTTGACGAGCTGGCCGCGGCCACCATCGCCGGCGCCGGAGCCACGCCGGCCTTCCTGGGCTACACGCCGCGCTGGGCTTCCGTGCCATTCCCCGGTGTGATCTGCACGAGCGTGAATGATGCCGTGGTGCACGGTATCCCCAACGACTACCGGCTCCGGGACGGCGACCTGCTCAGCGTGGACTGCGGCGCGTTCCTCGAAGACTGGTGCGGGGACGCGGCCATCAGCTTCATCGTGGGAACGGCGGACCCCATGGACCAGGCCCTGATCGACGCCACCGATGCCGCGCTGGCCCGTGGCGTTGAGTCCGCCCGGACGGGGAACAAGATGGGGGATCTGGGCTACTCGATCGGCGGGGCGTCACGCCGCGCCGGCTACGGCCTGCTGGCGGACCACGGCGGTCACGGGATCGGCAGGACCATGCACGCCGAGCCGCACGTTCCCAATGACGGCAGGCCCGGCCGGGGCATCAAGCTGACCGCAGGGCTGGTCATTGCCATCGAGCCGATGCTGATCCTGGGCGGCAAGGATGACTACTTCCACGACGACGACGAATGGACCCTCCGCTCGGCGAACGGCCGCCGCGCTGCCCACAGCGAGCAAACCGTGGCCATCACGGCGGACGGGCCGGATATTCTGACTCTGCCGTAGAGGTGGGCACGGGAGAGGGTGCCGGGTCAGCGTCGTCCGGTTGCCCGGACCCGCTGGCGGTGGGCCGCGATCCGGAGCTGGATGATGCGGGCGGCGCCGGCGATGGCGACGAGTACCCCTCCGCCGACGGCCGCGATGAAGAGCGCGATGCCGAGCGGGACTGCACCCTGCAGGCCAAAGAACTTCACCTGGACGTAATCCTGGTTCTGCAGGATGAAGGCGATGAGCAGTATCAGGACCACGAGGGCGCTGGCCACCGCGGCCCAGACCATTCCCGCGCGGGTGACCTGGCGTGGTTCCGGTCCGGGGCCGGCTGCGGGCTCCGGCTTGCCTGCGGCGGGGCGCGGCGCCTCTACCGCTGCCGGTTTCGTGGCGGGGACCGCCTCTGCGCCGCTGCGGGTCGCGCCGGTCGAGTCATCCCCGGCATATCCGGACAGGGCGTCGGGGGTTCCGGGTTGCCGGGCAGCGGCCGGGTCTGTCGGCTCGAATCCGCTAGGTGTCTGGGTCATGGCGGCCATACCTTTCCGTTGTGGGCAGAGCACACCGGCACTCCCGGGTAGCCCTGCCTTTCCGCTCAATCGTAGGCGTGCCGATAGCGGAAATGGGTGAGCGGGAGGACGGCGCGCTGCGGCCCCGCGGGGGTTCCCTTCACCGTCCTTGAAAAATACCGGTTGACGACCAACTTACCCCGGCGCCCCCATCGACGCTCTGGAAACCCCGATGCCCCGATGCCCCGATGCCCCGATGCCGCCACCGTTGCCCCGAGGCCCGCCGTGGTCATCGTTGACAACGCCGTCTGTGGGGACGGACGCCGCACCGCGGATCCGGCGCCGCTGGTCGCGATTCTACGGTCTCTGATGATTGAGCCGCCGGACCGCAATAACGGCCCGGGACCGCAGGACCAGGTCCAGGATGTTCTGGGCCACGTGCTGCGGCTGAGTGAACGGATCACGGTCTTCCGAGCCCTGCTGCAGAATGCGCTGGCGGTAGACCCGGCGCTCGCTGAGCAGCGGCAGAAGGACGAAATGCGGCTGGTGACCGAGCCCGGCTATGCCGGTAACCCGCAGAAACCGGATTCACATCAAACACCCCGGCAGATCGGTGGATCAAGGCTTAGGGCTGATGGTGGGCGCGGGCCTGGCTCTTCTGGGCCTTTAGGCACAACAAGTGCATCCGACCGGCCGGTGCGCGGCGTCATTTCCGTGGGGACCCGCGGCCCTGGCCTGCGGAAGGTTCCGGCAGGCCAGAGCCGCGTTCTGGTGCCCCAGGAGGGAATCGAACCCCCGACCGGCGGATTAGAAGGCCGCTGCTCTATCCCCTGAGCTACTGGGGCACTTTCGGCGTGCCGTCCGGCTGCTGCCGGGGGACGCCTCCAAAAGTTTACCGTGCGTTGTGTGCCCCCGTGATCACGGCGCCGGTGTGCCGCAGGACGGGCTGCACCGTCTGCTCCTCAACAGGTATCTCCGGCCCAGGTTTTCCACATACCGCATCTCTTCTCTCGCCGTCGGCTGGATCCGGCATGAAGCTTGAATTGCCTGCTAGGGCGGAACAATTTCGAGACAGGACATGAGAATGAGTGACAACATCACGGTCCGTGGCTTTGTTGCCTCGGAGATTAAGAGTTCGACGACGCCCGGCGGTGTGGGGACAGCGTCCTTCCGCCTGGGGTCAACCGAGCGACGATATGACAGGGCCTCCAGTACCTGGGTTGACGGGAACACGAACTGGTTCACGGTCCAGGGCTACCGGCAACTGGCGGGAAACATCGGCTGCAGCATCAAGAAGGGCCAGCGCGTCATCGTCGTCGGCCGGCTGAAAATGCGGAGTTGGGAGAAGGACGGCCGGATCTACCACGTGGCCGAAATCGACGCCGAGTCCGTCGGCCACGACCTCATGTGGGGTTCCGCCAACTTCATTCGCACGGCCGGCATTGGCACTGTGGCCAGCGGCGGGCAGCCTGCGGACGCTCCCTCCGGGTCGGACGGCGGCCAGGGCGGGCAGCAGGCCCCCGGGGGTGAAGGCAACGAAGGCGATACCCCCGCCCCCGTTTTCGTCGAAGATGACAACGGCGAGTTGGAGGAGCTAGACGAGGCAACCGGAGAGCTGAAAGGGGTCGCTGCCTGACCCGGAGCGGCCGTGCTGCCGTCGTTCGCCCGGGTGCAGGGCCCGGGCAAGACAGCTGGCGCCGGGTCCGGACAAGACAGCCGGCGCCGTGGTCGGCAGCCGGCGGCCGAATGCCGGGTACGGAGCGGACCCGGACCGCAGTGACCGAAGCCGGTTTCTCCCCGGACGCACTGGAAGTCACCGCGAGCCGGACGCCCACTGGCCTGGCCGCCGACGCCGTTGAAGCCGCGTTCAGGCGGACGGGAACCGCATCGTTGCCCACGTCCGCCAAGGCAGTGTCAGTGCCGTCATCCTCCCGATGCTGAAGGACCGGCGGGTGCCCCGTGGGCTCAACGGGGACCCGCTGAATGTGAGATATCCCGGTTGAGCCACTAGATTTATAGGCATGGCGGAATTTATTTACACAATGACCAAGGCCCGCAAGGCTGTTGGCGAAAAACTTATCCTCGACGACGTGAGCATGTCCTTCTTCCCGGGGGCCAAGATCGGTGTTGTCGGACCCAATGGTGCCGGTAAGTCCACCATTCTCAAGATCATGGCCGGATTGGACACTCCATCAAACGGCGAGGCCCGGCTCAGCCCCGGCTACACGGTGGGCATCCTGCTGCAGGAACCGCCGCTGAACGAGGAGAAGACGGTCCTGGGCAATGTCCAGGAAGGCGTCGGCGAGATCATCGGCAAGATCCAGCGCTTCAACGAGATCTCCGAGGAGATGGCCAGCCCCGACGCTGACTACGATGTCCTCCTTGAGGAAATGGGTCAGCTGCAGGAAGCGATCGACACCGCCGATGCCTGGGATCTTGACTCCCAGCTCGAGCAGGCCATGGACGCCCTCCGCTGCCCGCCGCCGGAAGCCGACGTTACGCTGCTGTCCGGTGGTGAGCGCCGCCGCGTCGCACTCTGCAAGCTCCTGCTCCAGAAGCCGGACCTGCTGCTACTCGATGAGCCCACCAACCACCTCGACGCCGAGAGCGTGCTCTGGCTCGAGCAGCACCTTTCCGCTTACCCCGGCGCCGTTCTCGCCGTGACCCACGACCGGTACTTCCTGGACCACGTTGCCGAGTGGATCGCCGAAGTGGACCGCGGCCACCTGTACCCGTACGAAGGTAACTACTCCACGTACCTTGAGAAGAAGCGAGCCCGACTGGAAGTCCAGGGCAAGAAGGACGCCAAGCAGGCCAAGCGCCTCACCGAGGAACTTGAGTGGGTCCGTTCCAACGCCAAGGGCCGCCAGACCAAGTCCAAGGCCCGCCTGGCCCGGTACGAGGAAATGGCTGCCGAAGCGGATCGCACCCGCAAGCTGGACTTCGAAGAGATCCAGATCCCGCCGGGACCGCGCCTGGGTGGCCTTGTGCTGGAGGCGAAGAACCTCCAGAAGGGCTTCGAGGACCGCACCCTGATCGATGGGCTGTCGTTCACGCTGCCCCGTAACGGCATCGTTGGTGTCATCGGCCCCAACGGCGTCGGCAAGACCACCTTGTTCAAGACCATCGTCGGGCTGGAGCCCCTCGACGGCGGCGAGCTGAAGATCGGTGATTCCGTCAAGATCTCCTACGCGGACCAGAGCCGCGGCGGCATCGACCCGAACAAGACCCTCTGGGAGGTTGTTTCGGACGGCCTCGACTACATCCAGGTCGGCCACGTCGAAATGCCGTCCCGCGCCTACGTCGCCGCCTTCGGCTTCAAGGGCCCGGACCAGCAGAAGAAGGCCGGGGTCCTCTCCGGTGGTGAGCGCAACCGCCTGAACCTGGCTCTGACCCTGAAACAGGGCGGCAACTTGCTTCTCCTCGATGAGCCCACTAACGACCTCGACGTCGAGACGCTCAGCAGCCTTGAAAACGCCCTGCTCGAATTCCCGGGCTGCGCTGTCGTGGTCTCGCACGACAGGTGGTTCCTGGACCGGGTGTCCACCCACATCCTGGCCTACGAGGGCGACGAGGAGAACCCCTCCAAGTGGTACTGGTTCGAGGGTAACTTCGAGTCCTACGAGGAGAACAAGATTGAGCGTCTGGGCCCGGATGCGGCAAAGCCGCACCGTGTCACCCACCGCCGCCTCACCCGCGACTGATACAGCCACCAACACAGCGACTAAGACGGCAGCCAATACCGCGAGGCTCTATGGGCCATGCCGCGACAGAAAAGGCCGGCTCCCCCGCGGGGGAGCCGGCCTTTTCTATGTCAAGGTGCCTTCTCGTAGGTCAACGCGGCAGGCGTGTCAGCCGCGCCCGGCCTTCCGCAGCCGGTGCTGCAACACCTTGGTCTGCACGGCGCCCCTGACTTTGTTCTTCAGGTCGGTGGGGACCCTGATCATGCCCTCCTGTGCCACCGTGGCCACGTGCCGGCCGTCGCGGCTGAAGATTTTGCCCGTCGCAAGTCCGCGCGCGCCCTGGGCACTGGGGGACTCCTGGACGTACAGCAGCCACTCGTCCACGCGCACCGGGCGGTGCCACCACATCGCATGGTCCAGGCTCGCCACGGACATTCCCGGAGTAATCCAGCTCATGCCGTGCTGGCGGAGGATGGACTCCAGGATTGTGTAGTCGCTGGCGTAGGCCAGAGCCGCGCGGTGCAGTTCCGGGTCATCAGGCATCGGGCCGAAGGTCTTCATCCAGACAGCGTTGCGCGGCTCCTTGTCTCCCTCGGCCGAGACGTAAAGGGCCGGATCGACGTGCCGGATATCGAAAGGCCGCTCAAAGGCCCAGTGCCGGGCCACCGGATGGTCATACTTGCCGAGCAAATCCGCGGTGCTCGGCAGCGACTCCGGCCCGGGGATCCCGGCGGGCATCTCGGACTGGTGCTCGATGCCCTCGTCATCGTCCTGGAAGGACGCGATCATCGACAGGATGGGCACGCCCTCCTGGTAGGCATGGACCCGCCGCGCGGAAAAGGACCGCCCGTCGCGCAGCCGCTGCACACCGAAAGTGATGGGCTTGTTGGCGTCCCCCGGGCGCAGGAAATAGCCATGCATGGAGTGCACGCCGCGCCCCTCGGCAACGGTGCGGCTGCCGGCGATGAGGGACTGTGCCAGCACCTGGCCGCCAAAAACCCGGTGCCTGGGCTGCTGCTGCGAAGGTCCCATGAAGATGTCCTCATCCGTCCGGGCACCCTCAAGTTCGCCGAGGTTCAGGAGTTGGAGGAGCGAGGAGGTGGGGTCCTGTGTGGGCGGGCCCGGCAATCCGGCTTCGGGTTCAGTCATGGTTCGACTCTAGACGTCCCTGTGACACTGCTCAAAAAAAGGGGGGCGCCGCCCCAAAGAGGCACAGCCGGTAGAGTCGATATTGTGTCCGACGTCCTAACCCAGCCCCTGCAATTCACCGATCCCCGCGATCTCGCCGATCTGCGCACCTTTGCCACCCGCGCCAAATCCATCGACGACGGCGCCATCCGCCTCCAGGCATCCGGCGGGGTGCTCGCGGCCTACGTGTGCGTATTGCGGCCCCGGCTGCTGGGGGAGTCCACCCCCACCATTCTCGGGCTGCGGACCATGGCGCTGGCCCGGCCTGCCGACGCTGACGTGACCGTGCCGCTCGCCGCGGTGCTGGACCGGCTGGCGCGGGCGGGGGAGCACGACGTCGAGCTGCCGCTGCCGCCGGTGGCCGTCACCGAATCTTGGGCGGGGGTGGGCGCTCCCCGTACGGGCTGGGCGCTCGTGGGCGGGCTGCAGGACTCCGCGCTGCGGCTGGCCGCCGAGGCCGGCATCACCGAGGTCGCCGCGATCATGCCGGACAAGCCAGGGGCACTGATCGTCAACAATGCCCGCGCCACCGTCTGGGGCAGGGAACTGCCGGGCGCCGAGGGACTTCCGCTGGGCGCCGCCTTCGCTGCTCTAACCCTGGGGTTCCTCGCCGATGGCGAACAAAAGCTCTACCGGGCAGGGCGCTGGTTCCGGCTGAGCGGGGCGCGCGGGCACGTGCTGGCCCGCTCCGGCTCCGGCCTCTGAGTGCAGCGGCGTCCGGGCCGAACGGCGCTGACCTCACAGGCCCGATCAGGCCCCGGAGGGGCTGTTCACCATGGAGAGGGCAGCCCGCTCCATATAGTCCCACAAGGTTCCCTCGTGCAGCGGCGGGAGCTCCAGGTCATCCACCGCGGTGCGCATATGGTGCAGCCAGCGCTCCTTGGCCTCCGGAGTGACCCGGAACGGCTGGTGGCGCATCCGCAGCCGCGGGTGCCCGCGCTCGTCACCGTAGGTCGTCGGGCCGCCCCAGTACTGCTCCAGGAACATCAGAAAGCGCCGCTTCGCAGGCTCGAGGTCCTCTTCCGGATACATCGGCCGCAGCAGCGGATCCGTCGCGACGCCGTCGTAGAACACGTCCACGAGCTTTACGAACGTCTCGTGGCCGCCCACGGCGTCGTAGAAGTTGTCCGTGTAGCCGGGCTGGTTGAACGGATCGTTTTGCAGCAGCTGCCGGGGCTGCCGGGGTTCGCCGGCGCTGGGAATCGTCATTGCCTTATTCTCCGGCCTTCTGCCGGGGTGCCCCGGCGTCCCGGGCGTCCCGGGGCTCCTCGGTGTCCTCGGCGGAGTCGGTGCCCGCCTGGTCGGGAGCGGGAGGGACGTAGGTGCCCTGGGAGCGGTTGCCCACGCGCAGGATTTCGCCGTTGCGCAGGTACCAGATGGTGCCGTCCTCGGCCCGGACCCGGGTGATCCGCAGATTCATGGACTCCACCGTGCCCACCACCTCGGAGGTCTCGATGATGTCGCCGATCCCGTACTGGTCCTCGATGGTGATGAAGAGGCCGGCCAGGAAGTCGCGGATCAGCTGCTGGGCGCCGAAGCCGATGGCGATACCGAGGATTCCCACGCTGGTCAGCAGCGGGGCAATGTTCACATTCAGGTTGCTCAACACGTACATGATGGTGAGGACGGCCACCAGGACCCCGACCACGCTGTTGAGCAGTGCGCCGATGGTGTTGGCCCGCTGGACCCGGCGTTCGTGGTCGAGGGCACGCAGCGCGGGCGCCACCCAGCGGAAGTGCGGTTTCTTGAAGAACGTGGTTCCGGCGGCGACGCGCTTGGTGATTCCGGCGATCACAAAGGACGCCACCAGCCAGACGGTGACGCCGACCCCAATGCTGATGAGGACTCCGGGCAGGTTGATGGCCGACATATCCGGCGGCGTGATCGGTGCGGTGGTGGTCATGCGGTACATCGGCGGGGGTGCTCCTTGCTGCTGCTGCGTGCTGCTGCCGGCCGGCAGCGTTCGGCGGGGCGTGCGGTTATGCGGCCGGCGTTCGCCGGCGGCATAACACTCTGTTCTCCTTCAACACTAGCGCCGTACCGTGGCCCCATGCGCATTCTGGTTCTGGGCGGTACGGCCTTCCTGTCAGCAGAAATTGCCCGGCAGGCACTGGCCGCCGGCCACGACGTCACCTGCCTGGCGCGGGGGACCGTGTCCCCACCGCCGGACGGCGCGGCCTGGCTGCCGGCGGACCGCTCGCACGGCCCGGCCGCCTATGCGGGCGCTGCCGCTGCCGGCGGGTGGGACGCCGTTGTCGACGTCGCCTGCGACCCCGGACAGGCGCGTGAGGCGCTCGACGCCCTGGCCGGTGCCGCCGGGCACTGGACCTTCATCTCGAGCTGTTCCGTGTACGCGGACCATTCCGTGGCCGGAGCGGGGGAGGACGCTGCCGTGCTGGAGCCGCTCGCGGCCGGCACGGAACCCGGCGCCGGAAACTATGGCGAGGCCAAGTCCGCGATCGAACGGTGGACCAGGGAGCTGGCCGGGGACAAGGCCCATCTCTGCCGGGCGGGGCTGATCGGTGGCCCGGGGGACGGCTCGGACCGCTACGGATACTGGCCGGCGCGCTTTGCCCGGGACTCGGAGCCCGTCTTGGTCCCGGACATCCCGGCGGACGCCACCCAGATTATCGACGTCCGCGACCTCGCCGCCTGGGTCCTCACCGCGGCCGCAAACGCAGTCACCGGGGCTTTGAACGCCGTCGGTGAGCCTGTGCCTTTTGCCGCCTATCTCGAAGAGTCCCGTCAGCTCGCCGACGGGGGAGCCGACGTCGTGGCCGCCCCCGAGGGCTGGCTGGCCGCGCACGGGGCAAACTATTGGGCCGGCCCGGATTCAATGCCGCTCTGGCTGCCGCCGGGGCACGAGGGCTTCGCCGCCCGCAGCAACGCCGCCGCCCGGGCCGCCGGACTGCAGACCCGCCCCTGGATGGATACGCTGCAGGACACCCTGGCGGATGAGCGTAGCCGCGGACTCGGCAGGGAACGCAGGGCCGGGATGAGCCTGGAGACGGAGCGGAGGATCCTGGCCGGGTACAGGGCGGAGTTCGGCTAAGCCACTCAGCCCTGCAGGTGCTCCACCACCGCGGCGGGCCGGTGCAGGACGGGGAAGTTGACGCTTCGGGCGATAAAGCAGACCTTGTTCGCCTCGGAGTGCAGCTGCTCCATGAGTTCTTCCGCAACCGGAGCGGCCACCGTCACCCGGGGCTTGAGCGTGGCCGATTCGAACTGGCCGCTGCCGTCCCGGTTGCTTCGCATCAGGGCCTCGGCCCGGTCCTCATACGCCGTGACCACCACGCCGTGTTTCACCGCGACGTGCAGGAAGGACAGCATATGGCACTGGGACAGGGCGGCCAGGAGCAGCTGCTCAGGGTTGTAACGGCTCCGGTCCCCATGGAAGCCCGGGTCCGCGGAACCCGACAGGACAGGCAGCCCCGGAATTTCGATGTCGTGGTCCCGCGAGTAGCCGCGGTACGACGCCGTCCCCGCGCCCAGGTTCCCGGTCCAGCGGACGGTCAGCGCATAGCGGTGCTCAGCAAGGCTCATGACTCCAGCCTAGGACACCTCCCCCGTTCGAGGACGGCCTAGCCGACGTCGGCCTGGCGGGCGCGCAGGGCGCGTGCCACGCCGTCGCGGTTTTCCAGCATCATCCGGCGCAGCGCGGCGCTGTCCGCCGGCAGTGCTGCGAGGAACGCATCCGTGCGGTCCACGGTTGCCTCGGTGGTCAGCTGTGCCGGGTAGAGTCCGACGACGATCTGCTGCGCGAGCGCGTGGGTACGGTTCCTGACGATGCCCGGGACGGCTTCGAAGTATTTCTCGGCGTAGGGTGCCAGCAGCGACGTGTCCAGCACGCGGGTGAAGCCGGTCACCGCCGAGCCCTGGAGCGCGTTGGACAGCTCGCCCGTCACCACGATCGATTCCCAGGCCACGGCCTTGGCCTCGGCGGTGGGGACGGCTGCCGTGGCGAGGGCGGCCGCGTTCTGCCCGGTGGCCGTATTGTCCTTCGCCAGCTCGGCGTCGATCCGGTCCTGGTTGGCCCGGCCGCCGACGACGAGGGACGCTATCAGTTCCCAGCGGAGGTCCTGGTCCACCGTGAGGCCCTCGAGCGTCAGGGTGCCTTCCAGCAGCCCGGCGACGGTGTCCAGCTGCCCGGCGCTGCGGGCCAGCAGGGCGTAGGACTTCACAAACTGCAGCTGCGCGTCGGAACCGGCCGGGACGCCCGAGGCGAGCTCCCAGAGCCGGTCGGCGGCGGCCACGGCCATGGCATCCTTGTGCTCCGCGGCGACGTAAAAGTTCAGCGTGGTGGCGAGCTGGCGGAGCTGGACCAGGATCACGGAGGAATCGGATTCCTCCGCAATGTTGGCGAGAATCAAATCCACGTAGCCGCGGGCCGGGGTTTCGCCGTCACGCGCAGCGTCCCAGGCCGAACCCCACACCAGGGTGCGGGGGAGGCTCTGGCTGAAGTCCTTCAGATGCGAAGTGGCGGTCGCGAGGGACTTCGGGTCGAGGCGGACCTTGGCGTAGGCGAGGTCGTCGTCGTTGAGCAGGATCAGGTCGGGCCGGGCCAGACCGGCCAGCGCCGGAACTTCGGTGCGCCCGCCGTCGACGTCGAGCTCCTCGCGGTGCACGCGCTCCAGCTTCCCTGCCGCGGTGACGTTATAGAAGCCGACGGCGAGGCGGTGCGGCCGAAGAGTGGGCTGGGCCTCGGTGGCCGACTGCAGGATCGCGAAGGAGGAAATCGTGCCGTCCCCGGCCACGGTCAGCTCGGGCTTGAGCGTGTTGACGCCCGCGGTCTCCAGCCAGAGCCGGCCCCACTGGTCCAGGTCGCGGCCGCTGGCCGTTTCCAGTTCGGCCATCAGATCGCTGAGCTCGGTGTTCTGCCAGGCGTGCTTGCGGAAATACTCGCGGACGCCGGCCATGAACTCCTCCGGGCCCACCCAGGCCACTAGCTGGCGCAGCACCGAGGCGCCCTTGGCGTAGGTGATGCCGTCGAAGTTCACCTCGACGTCCTGCAAATCGTTGATCTCGGCGAAAATCGGGTGCGTCGTGGGCAGCTGGTCCTGGCGGTAGGCCCAGGACTTCTCCACGGAGGCGAAGGTGGTCCAGGCGTGGTCGAACCTCGTGTTCTCGACGGCGGCCAGGTGGGACATGTACTCGGCGAAGGACTCGTTGAGCCAGAGGTCGTTCCACCAGCGCATGGTGACGAGGTCCCCGAACCACATGTGGGCGAGCTCGTGCAGCACGGTGATGGCGCGGCGTTCCACCTGGGCGTCCGTGACCTTGCTGCGGAAGATGTAGCCCTCCAGGATCGTGACGGCCCCGGCGTTCTCCATGGCCCCGGCGTTGAACTCCGGCACGAACAGCTGGTCGTATTTTTCGAACGGGTAGGGGCAGCCGAACTGTGCCTCGTAGAACTCGAAGCCCTGGCGGGTGAGTTCGAAGATGTTGTCCGCATCCAGGTACCGCATAAGGGACTTGCGGGCAAAGATACCCAGCGGGGTGACCTTGCCGTCGGCGGAGGTCACCTCGCTGCGGACCGACTGGTACGGCCCGGCGATCAGGGCGGTGACGTAAGAGGAGAGCCGCGGCGTCGGCGGGAATTCCCAGACGGAGCGGGCGCCGCCGTCCGTACCGGGGATGGTCTGCACCGGCACGGGCGTGGGGGAGTTGGAGACGAGATCCCAGTGCGGGGGTGCTGTCACAGTGAAGGTGAAGCTGGCCTTGAGGTCGGGCTGTTCGAAGACGGCGAACACCCGCCGGGAATCCGGCACCTCGAACTGGGTGTACAGGTAAACCTCGTTGTCCACCGGATCCACGAAGCGGTGCAGGCCCTCACCGGTATTCATGTAGGGCGCTTCCGCCACCACCAGCAGATCGTTCAAGGCTTCCAGGTTCCGGAGCTGGATGCGGACGCCGTCGGAGACCTCCGCCGGGTCCAGTTCGCGCCCGTTCAGGGTCACGCTGTGCACCGCATGCGTCACAGCATCGATGAAAGTCGAGGACCCCGGCGTGGCCGTGAACTTCACGGCGGTGGTGGAGCCGAAGGTCTTCGGGCCGCGCGTCAGGTCGAGGCTGACCTCGTAGGACTCGACGGCAATCAGTGCGGCGCGCTCGCGTGCTTCGGCGCGGGTCAGGTTCATACCGGGCAAGGGTGTGCCTCCAGATAGTGAGAGCGGTAACGTGAAATCATTCTTTCACGTCAGCGGCGCTTGGCAAGTTGCGTGCATCACATCATCTCCCGCCGCGGCGGGAGTAGCGTGGAGAATATGGGAAAGCTCCGTAACTCCGTCGACGCCAGGGCGCTGCGCTTCGCCGTGGGATTCCCACTGATGCTGGCAACCGCCTTCGTGGTCTGCGCCTTCCTGATCCGTTCCGATCTGCCTGATCCGTTGGCCGTCCGGTGGGACGGGGCCGGCGCGGCGGGCTTCGCGCGCTTCGAGGCCGTGGTGAGCGCCGGGGCGGCCATGATCGTCCTGATTGGCTGGGCCGTGCTGGTGCAGGCGGTGCCGCTGTCGCGCCCGGCGGTGATGCGACGGATCATGATGGGCGCCGGCCTGACGATGAGCCTCTTCATCACCACCGTCCTCGCCGCCGTCCTCGTCGGCCAGGTAGGCCTGGAAAACGCCAGGGAATCCCGGGTGGACGCCGCAGTGCTGGCGCTGGGCAGCGGCGCGGCCCTGGGCCTGGGTTTTGTTATGGGCTTCGTCTTCAAGGCTGACGAGCGCTGGTCCACGGACGATGACCGCGCTTTGCAGGTGGCTCTGCAACGTGAACTCGACCCCGATCTGGCCAGGGACTCCGTGAGCCTCTGGGTCCATGCCCGCAGCTCCGTCTTCGTGATGCTCGGGATCGCCACCCTGCTTCCGGCCGCCCTCCTGACCATCGCCGTGCCCTGGCTGGCCGCCGTCCTGGCCGGAACGGCCCTGTGTGCGGCCGCGTTCCTGTTCGCCCGGATCCGGGTGGACCGCGGCGGCCTGAAGGTCTTCGCCGCGGGTTTCGTGCGGGTCATGGACGTGCCCGCCGCCGCCATCGACGCGGCGACGCCGAAAGAGGTCAAGGCCGCCGACTATGGCGGCTGGGGTTACCGGAGCCATGGCACCACTACGGCGCTGCTCGTCAGCAGCGGCCCGGCCGTCGTCGTCGACCGCTCCGACGGACGAAAGCTGACGGTAAGCGGCGGCAGCGCCACGACGGCGGACAACGTCGCGCAGGCGCTGTCCCGGGTGGCGGCCCGGGCGCGACGCAACGGCGGCACTCCGGAGTCGTAACCCCGGCGACCCGGCACTAGTAGGCTAGGAGCCAGCCCCCACGACCAGCCCCGGCAGTTCACCGGTGCCCAACTGAACGGACCCGCCGTGACCACTTCTGACCGCCCGCGCGTGCACATCGCCACGGACCACGCCGGCATGGAACTCAGTGCCCACCTCGTCAGCCACCTCAGCGCCAAGGGCTACGACGTGGTCGACCACGGTCCCAGGGCGTACGACGCACTGGATGACTACCCCGCCTTCTGCCTCAACGCCGCGCTCGCCGTCGTGGCCGACCAGGAGGCCGGAACCCCCGCCCTGGGCATCGTGCTCGGCGGCTCCGGCAACGGCGAGCAGATCGCCGCGAACAAGGTCAAGGGCGTCCGTGCCGCGCTGGCCTGGAACCTGTCCACCGCAAAGCTGGCCCGCGACCACAACGACGCCAACGTGGTCGCCGTCGGCGGCCGGCAGCACAGCGTCGAGGAGGCCACCACCATCATCGAAGCCTTCCTCGCCGAGCCCTTCAGCAACGACGAGCGCCACGTCCGCCGGATCACCAAGATCGCCGCGTACGAGCGCACCGGCGAGGTCATCGGGTAGTGCCGGAGGGGCATTCCGTCCACCGGCTGGCCCGCCAGTTCGGAGACGTCTTCGTGGGGGAGCAACTCACGGCCACCAGTCCGCAGGGCAGGTTCGTGCACGGCGCGGCGCTGCTGGACGGCCACGTCCTGATCGGATCCACCGCGCACGGCAAACACCTCTTCCTCGAGTTCGCGCACGGACTGCTGCTGCACGTCCATCTGGGCCTCTACGGCGCCTGGAACTTCGGCGGCGACGCCGGCTTCCGCGGCGCCTCCAGCATCGGCGCGCCCCGCAAAGTGGGGGAGCGGGAAGTCTACGACGACGACGACGACGGCGGTGCGGGTGCGGATCAGAGTGCTGCCGTCGGCTCCGGTCCTGACGGCTACACCGGTCCGCCGCCGCCGGTAGGCGCCGTCCGGGTCCGGCTGGCCAGCGGGCACGGCTGGGCCGATCTTCGGGGTGCCACGACGTGCGCGGCGGTCACCGGGGCGGAAGCGGCGGCCGTTGTGGCCCGGCTCGGCCCCGACCCGCTGCGTAATCTGCCCGGCGACCGGGCGGCCTTTGTCGCCCGGGTCCGGACCAGGCAGACGCCGCTGGCAGCACTGCTGATGGACCAGAAGCTGGTAGCCGGCATCGGGAATGTCTACCGCGCCGAACTGTTGTTCCGGCAGCGTCTTGACCCCTGGCTGCCGGGAACGGCGCTACCGGCAGAGGCGGCGCGGCTGCTGTGGGATGATGCCGTCGCCATGATGTCCGACGGCGTCCGGGACGGCCGGATCATCACCACGCCGCCGCGGTACTGGAGCGGGCCCGACGGCGGCCAGCGAGGCGGCGGCCAGTCGGGCGGCGGTGGATCAGCCAGCGGCCAGTCGGGCGGCGGTGGATCAGCCAGAGGTGGATCAGCCATCATGCTGCCGGACCCGGACAAGTCACACTTCGTGTACCGGAGGCAGGGCCTGGATTGCCGCGACTGCGGCACCGCGGTGGCACTGGCCGAACTGGGGGCCAGGAAACTCTACTGGTGCCCGTCCTGCCAGGCTCCCTGATCCGACACACGGGCCCAACCGCATCGATTGCTCCGCAACTGCCGTTTTGAGCCGCCAGAAGGGCAGTTATGGAGCAGTCGACAGGTTGGGCACTAAAAAAGCCCCTCCGGAGAGGGGTCTGCACGGCTGGAGGGGACGACGGGAATCGAACCCGCGTCATCAGTTTGGAAAACTGAGGCTTTACCATTAAGCTACGTCCCCGGGAATCTGCTGGAACGTCAGCAAAAGTTCCGGACGGCTGTTGAAGCCGGATACAACTAAACCCAATTCAGGGCCCCGGTGTCAAATGTGCAAATCGACGCAGTATGGCCGTAGACTGTTCTGTGCACTTACGGGGTGTAGCTCAGCTTGGCTAGAGCACCTGCTTTGGGAGCAGGAAGTCGCAGGTTCAAATCCTGTCACCCCGACTCTGCAGCACCGCCAGAACGTGGCAAGGCAGAACCCCACCCCCTAAAAACCAGGAGTACCTAGACTGTGAAGAGCGCTGTCGAGAACCTCACCCCCACGCGGGTCAAGCTCAATGTTGAGGTCCCCTTTGAGGAATTGAAGCCCAGCATCGCAGAGGCATACAAGACTGTTGCTTCGCAGATCCAGGTCCCCGGTTTCCGCAAGGGCAAGGTCCCCGCCAAGCTCATCGACCAGCGCGTTGGCCGCGGCTATGTGCTGGAAACCGCCATCAACGACGGCCTCAACGGCTGGTACCAGGCAGCTGTCCAGGAAACCGGAATCCGTCCGCTGAGCCGTCCCGAGGTTGAAATCACCGAGGTTCCGGACCCGACGTCCACCGACGGCGAGCTCAAGTTCCACGCCGAGGTTGACATCCGCCCCGAGATCGAACTGCCCGACTACGCCGGCATCAAGGTTGAGGTTGCCGCCGCAGAGTCCACCGACGGCGACGTCGAGAAGGCCCTGGACGAGCTCCGCGGCCGCTTCGGCACGCTGAAGTCGGTGGACCGCCCGGCAGCTGACAAGGACTTCCTGACGATCGACATCGCCGCCACCATCGACGGCGCCGACGTCGATTCCGCCTCCGGCCTGTCCTACCAGGTGGGTGCCGGCACCATGCTCGAAGGCCTCGACGAAGCCATCACCGGCCTCAGCGCCGACGAAGACGCGATCTTCGACACCACCCTCGTGGGCGGCGAGCATGCCGGTGAATCCGCCCAGGTCAAGGTAGTGGTCAAGTCCGTCAAGGAACGCGAGCTGCCCGACGCCGACGACGACTTCGCCCAGCTGGCGTCCGAGTTCGACACCCTGGCCGAACTGCGCGAGGACCTCGCCAAGCAGGCCGCCGAGTCCAAGATTGTCGAGCAGGGCGTCGAAGCCCGCGACAAGGTCCTCGACAAGCTCATTGAGCTCGTTGAAATCCCCGTCCCGGCCTCCGTCGTCGAAGAGCAGCTCGAGACACACTTCAACGCCGAGAACTCCCACGGTGACGGCGAGCACGACACCGAGGAGCACCGCGCCGAGGTCAAGGCCAACACCGAGCGGGCCTTCCAGAACGAGGTCATCCTCGACGCCATCGCCGAAAAAGAAGAAGTCAGTGTCAGCCAGAACGAGCTGATCGACTACATCGTCACCGCCGCCAGCGAGTACGGCATGGACCCCAACCAGTTCGCCCAGATCATCGATCAGAGCGGCCAGGTCCCCATGATGGTTTCCGAGGTGCGCCGCCGCAAGGCACTGGCCGTCGTCCTGGGCCAGGCCGAGGTCACCGACACCGAGGGCAACAAGATCGACCTGAGCGACTTCGTCCGCCCCGGCGGCAACGAGGCACCGGTTGAGGCCGATCCCGAGGAAGCAACGGCCGGGGAGGCAGCTTCCGAGGAATCAGCAGCCGCCGAGGCCACGAACGATGACCCGGCGGCAGTGAAGTTCTAATGTCACCGGCGTCCACCTAGCTACCGCAGCAAGGCACGTTGGCAGCCCCCGGATCGTTGATCCGGGGGCTGCCGCATTTAAGCCCTGCGCTTCATGCCTCCGGGACTCCGCGGGACGCGCCCCGGCAATCGTGCGCCGTCAGCGAACAGCCCTGCGGCTGAGCACAAACCGGGTTCGAAAACCGTTAGTGTCCATGTAGGAAAGTTCAGTGATGTCGTCCAATGATGTCACCGTCGCCAGCGAGAGGTAAGTACATATGTCACAGCAAGCAGGGGCACCCCGGATGGCTACTGTCGATCCGGCAGCCCAGGATAACTACATTTACAACCGCCTGCTGAAAGAGCGCATCATCTGGCTCGGCTCCGAGGTCCGCGACGAGAACGCTAACGCGATCTGCTCGCAGCTGCTGCTGCTTTCGGCGGAGAATCCTGAGAAGGACATCTACCTCTATATCAACTCACCGGGCGGCTCCGTCACCGCCGGCATGGCGATCTATGACACCATGCAGTTCATCCCGAACGACGTCGTCACCGTGGCCACCGGCCTCGCCGCCTCGATGGGGCAGTTCCTGCTCTCCTCCGGCACCAAGGGCAAGCGCTACGCCACCCCCAACGCCCGCATCCTCATGCACCAGCCCTCCGGCGGTATCGGCGGAACGGCCTCGGACATCAAGATCCAGGCCGAACTGATCCTGCATATGAAGAAGGTTATGGCCGAGCTGACCGCCAGCCAGACCGGGCAGACGGTGGACACCATCCTCAAGGACAACGACCGCGACAAGTGGTTTACGGCGAAAGACGCTCTCGAGTACGGCTTCTTCGACAAGATCGCGGCACACGCTGGATCCGTGGCAGGCGGCGGTGGAACCAACGCCGGTGGCGACGGTCCCGGCATGGGCAGCGGCACCGAGAACTGACCGGCATGCAGACAGCAATGAATTCAGGAGCAATGAACATGGACTACAACTTCGGTTCGACTGCCGGCAACCTGCCGAGCAGCCGCTACGTGCTGCCGCAGTTCGAAGAGCGCACGCCCTACGGCTTCAAGCGCCAGGACCCGTACACCAAGCTTTTCGAGGACCGCATCATCTTCCTCGGCGTCCAGGTTGACGATGCCTCGGCTGATGATGTCATGGCCCAGCTGCTGGTGCTCGAATCCACCGACCCGGACCGCGACATCACCCTCTACATCAACTCCCCGGGCGGATCCTTCACCGCCATGACCGCGATCTACGACACCATGACGTACATCCGGCCGGAGATCCAGACCGTCTGCCTCGGCCAGGCCGCCAGCGCCGCAGCTGTGCTCCTCGCAGCCGGCACCCCGGGCAAGCGGCTCGCCCTGCCGAACGCCCGCGTCCTGATCCACCAGCCCTCGCTGTCCGGTGGGCAGGGTGGCCAGGCCTCCGACCTGGAGATTCAGGCCGCCGAGGTCATGCGCATGCGTGCCTGGCTCGAAGATACGCTGGCCAAGCACTCCGGCCGGACGCCGGAGCAGGTCAACAACGACATCGAACGCGACAAGATCCTCACCGCCGCCGAGGCCATGCAGTATGGCCTGATTGACCAGGTCCTGGATTCCCGCAAGATGAAGCCCCAGGCGATCACCAAGTAGGGATTCCCTGTTCCTTCGGGATGCGTTCAATTCACAGCGCCGGTGCGGCCCACTTCAAAAAGGCCGCACCGGCGCCGGGGTTTCCACCCAACAGGGGAGAAGTGACCTAGAGTGGAACCTGTCACGGGGAACTTTCGGGATGATCCGTGATGTCTCAACGGGTGCGTCGCTACGCAGTTGTTGATTTCACCGGTTGTTAATTTCACAGGTTGCTGATGACACCAGTAGCTGGTCACAGAGTGCAGCAAGATACAAAGGGGTTCACATATGGCTCGGATTGGCGAGAGCACGGATCTGCTGAAGTGTTCTTTCTGCGGAAAGAGCCAGAAGCAGGTTCGGAAGCTCATTGCCGGGCCCGGCGTCTACATCTGCGACGAGTGCATTGAACTCTGTAACGAGATCATTGAAGAAGAGCTCGCCGAAGTAGCAGACCTGGGCAGTTTCGAGCTGCCCAAGCCCCGCGAGATCTTTGACTTCCTGCAGGAATACGTGATTGGCCAGGAGCCCGCCAAGCGCTCTCTCGCCGTCGCGGTTTACAACCACTACAAACGCATCCAGGCCGGCCACGCCCCCAAGAGCGGCAGTCTCGCCGAGGGCGTACACCACGACGACGTCGAGATCGCCAAGTCGAACATCCTGCTGATCGGCCCCACGGGCTGCGGCAAGACCTACCTGGCCCAGACCTTGGCCCGGCGCCTCAACGTCCCCTTCGCCGTCGCCGATGCCACCGCGCTGACTGAGGCCGGCTACGTGGGGGAGGACGTCGAGAACATCCTCCTCAAGCTCATTCAGGCCGCCGACTACGACGTCAAAAAAGCCGAACAAGGCATCATCTACATCGACGAGATCGACAAGATCTCGCGCAAGAGCGAGAACCCCTCCATCACGCGGGACGTTTCGGGTGAGGGTGTGCAACAGGCGCTGCTGAAAATCCTTGAGGGCACAGTAGCCTCGGTTCCGCCGCAGGGCGGTCGCAAGCACCCGCACCAGGAATTCATCCAGATTGACACCACCAACGTTCTGTTCATCGTGGCGGGCGCCTTTGCCGGCCTCGAGGAGATCATCGGTTCGCGCTCCGGGCGCAAGGGCATCGGCTTCGGTGCCCCGCTCATTGAGGTCAAGAACAACACGGATTCCTACGGCGAGGTCATGCCGGAGGACTTGCTGAAGTTCGGGCTCATTCCTGAATTTATCGGCCGGCTCCCGGTCATCACCACGGTCTCCAACCTCGACCGCTCGGCACTGATCCAGATCCTGTCGACGCCAAAAAACGCCCTCGTGAAGCAATACCAGAAGATGTTCCTGCTCGACGGCGTGGAGCTGATCTTCGAGGACGAGGCGCTCAACACGATTGCAGACCAGGCCCTTGAGCGCGGCACCGGCGCGCGCGGACTGCGCGCCATCATGGAGGAAGTCCTGCTTCCGGTGATGTTCGACCTGCCCAGCAGAGATGACATCGCCAGCGTTGTGATCACGGAGGACGTCGTCTCAAAGAAGGCCGAGCCCACCATGATCCCGCACGACGTCAAGCGGCGTAAATCCGCCTGATCTGGAATAAATCCGCTGCCCGCGCCGCTAACAGTAAGTGATTGCGCCCGTGTATACAGGTGGCACAGCCCCAGCGGCGCTGCCTTAGTGACACTGCCTTAGTGGCGCTGTGCCGCGCCCCCTGACTTTCCTGAGGAGATCATCCGTGTCTGAAACCACCAGCAACAAAGCCGACTTCTGGTTTGACCCGATGTGCCCCTTCGCCTGGGTAACCTCCCGCTGGATCGGCGAGGTCGAAGCGGTCCGCGACATCAGCACCGAATGGCACGTCATGAGCCTTGCCATGCTGAATGAAGGCCGCGAGGAACTTCCGGAGGAGTACAAGGCCCTCCTGACCAGCGCCTGGGCACCCGTGCGCGTCATCGTCGCCGCGGCGCAAAAGCACGGCACCGATTACATCAAGCCGCTCTACGACGCCATGGGCACCAAGATCCACAATGAGGGCAACGGCGACATCGCCGAAGTCATCGCCAAGTCGCTCGCCGAGGTGGGCCTGCCGGCGGAGCTCGCGGCCGCGGGCCAGGGCACGGAAATCGACGCCACGCTGCGCACCAGCCACGAGGCCGGCATCGCACTTGTGGGCCAGGACGTGGGCACTCCGGTGGTGGCGTTCAACGGCATTGCGTTCTTCGGCCCCGTGCTGACCCGCATCCCGCGCGGCGAAGAGGCAGGACGCCTCTGGGATGCCGCCGTGACGCTGGCATCCTTCCCGTACTTCTTTGAAATCAAGCGCAGCCGCACCGAAAGCCCGGTCTTCGTCTAGTCCCTGGGAGACGCCAACTGGCGCCAACAGACGGTGACCAGGAGCCCCGGAAGAACTACTCCGATGTAGTTCTTGCGGGGCTCTTGTGTATCCGGAATTGCGGGAGAACAATAGAGCTTACCCACTTCGCAGGAAGTGGGACGCAGGAACCGAAGATTCAGTGACACACATCCGGCGCAGCCTTCGGCAAAGTCAGATGGTGGCTACCAGTGACGAGGTAGGAAGACCTGAAGATCAGAGGATCCCGCCAGATTGTCTGAGACGTCACGGGACAGTCGAAAGTCGAAGCCCCACCAACGGCAAAACGCTGATGGGGCTTCCCCTTTGCCCAAGAGAAGGCCGGCCCTACCTACAGCCAGCCCAGAACAGCCAGCCCCACACAGCAGGCCACATCGGTCGGCCGCACCGGTCAGGGTATGCCCATGAGCAGTGAACCCATTGCGGACTATGCCCTGCTGTCCGACTGCTCCTCCGCGGCACTCGTCAGCGCTGCCGGCTCCGTGGACTGGCTGTGCTTCCCGCGCTTTGACAGCCCCTCCGTGTTCGGACGCCTGCTGGGCCCGGATGCGGGGTTCTGGTCGATCCGCCCCGCCGGCGAATACTCCACCAGAAGGCGCTACCTGGACCCGACGATGGTGCTGGAGACCACCCATACGACAGGGGAAGGCAGCGTTACCGTCACGGATGCCCTGGTCCTCGGCGACGGCACGAGGGGCCATGACCTCGGGGCGGAATCGCCCGGGACCCTCCTCCGTCAGGTGTCCTGCACCGCAGGAACCGTCGTTATCGACGTCGTCTTCAGTCCCCGCCCGGACTACGGCCTCACCAAGCCGGAGTTGCGCGCCGCGGACGGCGGCATCCTGGTCAGCACCGGAAACGCCGTTCTCCTGGCGCTGTCCGCTGCGGTGCCCTTCGAGTTCAGCGGGGGTACCGCGCAGTCCCGCCTGGTGCTCGGCGCCGGAGAAAAATGTGGCTTCGCCCTGCAATACCAATCCGGGGGCACCGCGGACCCCGCCTTCTGGAGCCAGCCGGAGATCTCACGGCGGCTCGCGGACACGGTGCAGTGCTGGAGAAGCTGGTCCGGGCTGCACCAGAACTACCGGGGTCCATGGCAGGAACTCGTCGCCGGCAGCGGGCGCGTTCTGCAGGCCCTCAGCTACTTTCCCACCGGGGCCATTGTGGCCGCCCCGACGACGTCGCTGCCGGAGGTGGCCGGAGGAACGCGCAACTGGGATTACCGGTACACCTGGATCCGGGACGCGAGCATGACGCTGCAGGCACTCTGGGTGGCCGCCTGCCCGGACGAGGCCGGGAAGTTCTTCCAGTTCCTCGCAACGGCAGCCGCTCGGCAGCTGGCCAGCGGCGAAGAGCTGCAGATCATGTTCGGCGCCGGCGGGGAACGCGAGTTGCCCGAACGAGAACTTCCGCACCTGCCGGGCTGGCGTTCCAGTTCCCCGGTCCGGGTGGGAAACGGTGCGTGGGACCAGCGCCAGCTCGATGTCTACGGTGAACTGCTCGATGCCGCCGCCACGCTGCCGGAGTACCTCGCCGAGCTCGCACCGGAGACGCGGCGGTTCCTCGCCGACGCCGCGGACGCCGCGGCCTCACGCTGGCGCTCCGCCGACCACGGCATCTGGGAGGTCCGCGGGGAGCCGCGCCATTACCTGCACTCCAAGCTCATGTGCTGGGTCGCCGTCGACCGGGCCATCACCCTGGCCGAGCTCCTCCAGACACCCGAAAGGGTTCAACGCTGGGAGGACGCGCGGGAGCAGATCGCGGCGTCAATCCGCACCGAGGGCTGGAGCGACACCGCGGAAGCGTACACGCAGACCTACGGCTCCGAGGACCTCGACGCGTCGGCGCTTATGCTCGCCATCGTGGGGTTCCTCCCGGCTGATGACCCTCGCCTCCTCGCCACGATCGAAGCCATCGAGCAACGCCTCACCGATCCGCGCGGTCTGGTCTACCGGTACCGGGTCGAGGACGGGTTTCCGGGGGAGGAGGGCAGTTTCCTGCTGTGCACGTTCTGGCTGGCCCACGCCCTGGCCCTCGCCGGGCGCACCGAACACGCCCGGGCGGTCTTCGAACGGGCTGCCGGATTCGCCACAGACCTGGGCCTGATGGCCGAGGAAGTCGCCCCGGACAGCAGCGAACTGCTGGGCAATTTCCCGCAGGCATTCAGCCACATCGGCCTCGTCAACGCAGCCTGGGCCATCCGCCAGGCCGAGGATCGGGCCGGCTATGGGGCATGATGGTTTCCAGCGGCTGGCTGGATCCTCGATCAACGGATCTATCCGGACCGCGGTATCCCCGGAGATCAAGGAATGAAAACCATGAAACGTCATCTGACACGTACGGCCGCCGTAGCGGCGGGAGCCCTGCTGACGCTGGCGCTGGCAGCCTGCGGCAGCGGGAGCCCACTGGACAGCGGGAAGTCAGCGCCGCCGGCCGGCTCGGCAAGCCCGGGAACCCCGCTGGTCATTGGTTCAGCCAGCTTCCCGGAGAGTCAGACCCTGGCTGAGGTGTACGCCGGGGCGCTGAACGCCGCCGGCATAGCGGCATCCACCAAACCGAACATCGGCTCGCGCGAGGTTTACGTCCGGGCGGTGCAGGATGGTTCCGTCGACATCGTCCCCGACTACAGCGGAAATCTGCTGCGTTACGTGGACAAGACGGCCACCGCCACCAGCGCCGAGGACGTTATGAAGGCCCTCCCCGGAAAGCTCCCGTCCGATCTGTCGATACTCGAACCGGCCAAAGCCGAGGATAAGGACTCGATCGTGGTCACCAAAGCGACGGCGGAGAAGTTCGGGCTGAAGACGCTGGCGGACCTCGGCAGGATTTGCGACCAGATAGCCCTGGGTATGCCGGCCGAAGCCAAGGAGCGGCCGCAGGGTCTTCCCGGACTCAAAGCTGCCTATGGCTGTGTGCCCAAGGAATTCGTCCCGTTCAGCGATGGAGGCGGGCCCGTAACCATCAAGGCGTTGTTGGACGACCGGATCCAGGCCGCGGATGTTTTCACAACGTCTCCGCTGATCTCGAAGAACCAGCTGGTGGTCCTCGAGGACCCGAAGAGCAACTTCGCCGCGCAGCAGGTCCTCCCCCTCGTCCGCAAGGACCGGCTTGATGGCAAAGGCGCCGAGGTGCTCAACAAAGTCTCCGCAGTCCTCACCACGGATGACTTGTTGCGCCTCAACGAGGACGTGTCCGGTGACAAGAAGATGAGCTCCAAGGACGCTGCTGCGGCGTGGCTCAAGGAGAAGGGTTTCAGCAAGTAACTCGCTGGCCGCACGCTGCGGCCGCTGCCCGTTGAAGGGCCCTCCGCCTGGCCAAAGCCGGACGGAGGGCCCTTTTTGCCGCTGTGCCGCCTCATCGGGGCGTCGGGCTACGCCTGTGCGGGTTCCTCAGCAGGCACCAGAACGACGTCGCTGACGGTCAGCTCGCCCTCGCCGGCCACCAGCGTCAGCTCACGCGCGTTGGCCGCCGACTTCAGGTCGGCGAGTCCGGCTTTGAGCTGTGTGGTGAGGGATTCGGAGGCCGTGATGGTCGCGGACAGGACCTCCGTGCGCTGCTTGACCTTGGCCTCGGACTTGGCCTTGCGGAGGCCGCTCAGCGCCGCCCCCACGGTGGCCAGCAGAGTGGTGTCGCCGGCCATCTCCACGGCGGAGGGCCAGGCGGCGCGGTGCACTGAACCGGTACGCCACCAGCTCCAGACTTCTTCGGTAGCGAAAGGCAGGAAAGGGGCGAACAGGCGCAGCAGCGTATCCAGGCTCGTGGCCAGCGCGGCCAGCACGGAGGCCTGCTGGGCTTCGCCGGCGGCACCATAGGCGCGGTCCTTGATCAGCTCCACGTAGTCGTCCGTGAAGTGCCAGAAGAAGCTTTCCGTGATCTGCAGGGCCCGGGCATAGTCGTAGTTCTCGAATGCCTTCGTGGCCTGCTGGACAACATCGGCGAGCTGCGCCAGCACGGCGCGGTCCAGGGCGTTAATCAACACTGAAGGGTTCGAAGACACCACCGAGTTTTCGGTGGTACCGAGGTTCAGCACGAACTTTGAGGCGTTGAGCAGTTTGATGGCCAGGCGGCGGCCGATCTTCATCTGCGCGATCTCATAGGCCGTGTCCGCGCCGAGCTTGGCCGAGGCCGCCCAGTAACGAACGGCATCGGAGCCATACTCCTCCAGCACGTCCGTGGGGACAATGACGTTGCCCTTGGACTTGGACATCTTCTTGCGGTCCGGGTCCAGGATCCAGCCGGAGATGGCCGCGTGCTTCCACGGGGCGGCGTCCTGCAGGGCATCGGCGCGCACGGCAGAGGAGAACAGCCAGGTCCGGATGATGTCGTGTCCCTGCGGGCGCACGTCGAAGGGGTAGACCTTGGCGAAGAGTGCCTCGTCGGTGCTCCAGCCGCCCACGATCTGCGGCGTCAGCGAGGACGTGGCCCAGGTGTCCAGGACGTCGGCGTCGCCGGTGAAGCCGCCCGGCACGTCGCGCCGGGCTTCCTCGTAGCCGGGGGCAGCGTCTGCGGCCGGGTCAACGGGCAGTTGCGCGTCGGACGGAACAATGGGGGCGGCGAAGTCGGGGTTGCCGTCGGCGTCGAGCGGGTACCAGACCGGTACCGGCACGCCGAAGAAGCGCTGGCGGGAGACCAGCCAGTCGCCGTTCAGACCGGAGATCCAGTTCTCGTAGCGTGAGCGCATAAAGGCCGGGTGGAACTCGATCTCGTGACCGCGGGCAATCAGCCGCTCGCGGCGGTCGGCGTCGCGGCCGCCGTTGCGGATGTACCACTGCCGGGAGGTCACCACCTCGAGGGGCTTGTCGCCCTTTTCGAAGAAGTTCACCGGGTGCATGATCTTCTTCGGTTCGCCCTCGAGGAGTTCCGCCGCTACCAGGAGCTCCACCACAGCTTCCTTGGCGCTGAACACGGTCTTGCCGGCGATCACGGCGAAGTTGGCGCGGCCTTCCTCGCCGGTGATCCAGTCCGGGGTCTCACCGAGGATGCGGCCGTCGCGGCCCACGATCGCGCGGGTGGGCAGCTGGAGTTCGCGCCACCAGGTGACGTCGGTGAGGTCGCCGAAGGTGCAGACCATCGCGATGCCGGAGCCCTTGTCCGCCTTGGCGAGCGGGTGGGCCATGACCTCCACCTCGACGCCGAACAGGGGAGAGGTGACCTTCTTGCCGAACAGCGGCTGGTACCGTTCGTCGTCGGGATTCGCCACGAGCGCGGCGCAGGCGGCCAGCAGTTCCGGGCGCGTGGTCTCGATGTAGATTTTCTCGCCCTCGGCGGTGAAGAAGGGGTAGCGGTAGTAGGCGCCGGCAACTTCGCGGTCTTCCAGCTCGGCCTGGGCCACCGCGGTGCGGAAGGTGACGTCCCAGAGGGTGGGCGCCTCTGCCATGTAGGCGTCGCCCGCGGCGAGATTCGCCAGGAAGGCACGCTGCGAGATGGCCCGGGACTTGTCATCGATGGTGCGGTACGTCAGATCCCAGTCCACGGATAGGCCGAGGGTCTGGAAAAGGTTTTCGAAAACTCTCTCGTCCTCGACGGCGAGTTCCTCGCAGAGTTCGATAAAGTTCCGGCGCGAGACGACGTCGAAGTCGCGCTGGTTCTTGGCGGGCTCGGCGGGCGGGCGGTAGCCGGCGTCGTAGACGGTGGTGGGATCGCAGCGCACACCGTAGTAGTTCTGCACGCGGCGTTCGGTGGGCAGGCCGTTGTCGTCCCAGCCCATCGGGTAGAACACGTTCTTTCCGGTCATGCGCTGGTAGCGCGCCATAACGTCGGTCTGCGTGTAGGAAAACATGTGACCGACGTGCAGCGATCCCGACGCGGTGGGCGGGGGAGTGTCGATCGAGTAGACCTGCTCCCGGGTGGTGTCCGGGTTGAACTTATAGGTTCCTTCGTCGAGCCAGCGCCGGGTGAGGGCGCCTTCCAGCCCCTCCAGCGCGGGCTTGTCCGGAACATTGATGGGGGCAGTGATGGGCGTGTCTGTACCCTGAGTGTCTTCAGCCATCCGGCAATTCTTCCACTAAATTCCCTCACATTCCCTCACTTTCGCTACAGAAAGGGATCATTGGGGCTGCCGTAGCATGCCAATATGGAGAAATCTGCCGCCAGTTTTGCGATCAAGCGCGTCTATGACGCCCCCGCGGACGACGACGGCTGCCGGGTCCTGGTGGACCGGCTCTGGCCGCGCGGGATCAGCAAGGAACGCGCGCAGCTGGTGCTGTGGCTCAAGGAGGTGGCGCCGTCGCCGCCGCTGCGCCAGGAATTCGCGCATCGAAAGGAACGGTTCGCCGATTTCCGCGCCGCCTACGCAGCGGAGCTGGAAAACAATCCCGCCGTTCAGGCGCTGCTGGACCTCGCGGCCGAACACGGGAAGGTGACGCTGCTCTTCGGTGCCAGGGATCCGGAGACCAACCATGCCCGGGTGCTGCAGGAGTTCCTGGCGCGTTGATTCAACCGCCGGCAAAGCGGTTAGGGTGGTGCCATGACTGAGGGAATCCGTAACACGGCAGCAGTAGCCAAAGCAGCAGTTGTCACCGGTGCCAGCACTGGAATCGGCGAGGCTACCGTGCGTGCCCTCCGGTCCGAGGGCTGGACGGTTTACGCTGTCGCCCGCCGTGCGGACCGGCTGGCGGCGCTCGCGGCTGAAACCGGCGCCGTCGCCCTTCCGGCCGATGTGACCGACGATGCCGATATCGCGCGGGTTGTCGACGAGGTGACCCGCGCCGGCGGGATCGACACCCTCATCAACATCGCCGGCGGCGCCCGCGGCGCGGACAAGGTGGCCGAGGCGAAAACCGAGGACTGGGAATGGATGTTCGAGGTCAACGTGCTGGGCACCCTGAAGCTCACCCGGGCCTTCCTGCCGATGCTCCGCGCCGGCGGCGAGGGAACCGTCCTGAACCTCACCTCGACGGCGGGACTGTCCGCCTACGAGGGCGGCGGCGGCTACAACGCGGCGAAGTTTGCCCAGCACGCCCTCACCGGTGCGCTGCGCCTCGAAGAGGCCGAGCACAACCTCCGGGTGATCGAGGTGGCCCCCGGCCTGGTGCAGACCGAGGAGTTCGCGCTGAACCGGCTCGGCGGGAATCCAGAAGCGGCCGCGAAGGTGTACGCCGGGGTCGAGAAGCCGCTGACAGCGGACGACGTTGCCGACGTCGTCCGCTACGCCGTCATCCTTCCGCATCACATCAACCTGGACCAGATCGTAATCCGCCCGGTGGCGCAGGCAGCCAACCATAAGCTGATCCGCAAGGGCTAGGCCTCAGCCGCGGTATGACAGCCGGGACACCACGGCCAGATGGTCCGTGCCCGGGATGGAGACCGTGGTGAAGGACTCCACCGTCAGTTCCCTGCTGACCAGAACGTGGTCGATCTGCACGAAGGGGACAGCGGACGAGTTCGCCGGCCAGGTCGGCCAGAGGCCCCGGCCGGTGGCCGCGGCGGCGTCGCTGAGTCCGGTGTTCAGCAGGCTCCGGAGCCCCCGGTGGTCCAGGCTTGCATTGAAATCGCCCAGCAGCACCGCGGGCTTGCCGTCCGTCGCTGACCGCTGCAGCTTCGAGAGTTCTTTGAGGTCCTTGCGCCAGCCGGACACCTGACCCGGCCGCGGTGACTCCACGTGGACCGCCGTCAAACGGATCCCCTGACGGATGCCGGGCACGGCGGCCACGGCCCTGCTTTGGAAGGACTCACTGCCGGGGACGCGATTCTGCTTTGCCAGCGCGAAGACCGAGAAAATCCCGCTCCCGGTGTTCGCCCCGTCAACATCCAGTGCCCGGTAAGGAAGCAGCCTCGCGATGCCCGCGTCCTCGAGGCGCTGCAGCGTCACCGGGCTGAGTTCCGGAAGGGCCAGGATCTCGACGCCGTGTGCGTTCACCGCTTTGAGCACCGCGGCGGCGTCCAGCGTCGCGCCGCCGACGTTCAGGGCCATGACCGTCAGTGGTCTGCCCTGCTCCCCGCCCGCCTGGCCTTGACCCAGCGGTCCGGCCCGGTTCGCCGCCAGCGGGTTCCAGCCGTCGGAGAGCAGCCGGGGAGCAACCATCGAGAGCTGGGCGGCAAGCAACAGGACCACGCCGGCCGAGGCCACCAGACGGACACGACGGCGCCGGCCGATCAGTACCGCCGCAAGCACCGCGGCGAACGTCGAAACCAACGTCAGGGGATAGCCCGAGAGCAGCTGGACCCACGGCGACCCCAGTTCCCACGGGCCCACCCGGGCGGCTGTGAGCACAACCCCCGGAAGGGCGAGCACAACGGCCAGTAGGCTCAGCAGCGCTGCGCGTGTAACGCCGGCGCTCCGGGGCGGCAACGCCGCTTGTCCCTCAGCTGGGGTGGCGGTCATCAGTTCAGTATCGGCGGTAAACCTTGGGCTGGCCATGGGAAGCGGCGGGGCCTCCGGGGAAGAGGGTAGAATTGACGGGAACCGGGTAGAACCGGCTCAAAAGCACTGACCCGGCCATCACCGGTGAGCTTTCCGGAAGAAAGCCCTACCGCCACTCACAGCGCGGCAGGGCAAGTAGAACCGGACGGGTAAGCCCGTTATAGCAGTAATGAGCGGCCGTCGCCGATGCTCTTCCTTTGACAAGGGGTTCTCCTTTGACCAGGGGCGGGTCCGGCGCCGGTAAGTGAGGTGGTACCGCGGTGCCGGTGCTGTTGAAAGACAGCACAGGGGCCGTCCTCGCATCCTGAATGAACCCCTTTTGTTCACTAGCTCAACCCAGGATGTCGAGATGACGTATTACCCGAAGGCCTCCGCCGCACCCGCCGGCGCAGGCGCCTCTGCTTCCAACACCTCTGCTTCCACCGCCTCTGGTGTGCCGGCCTCCGTGAGATTCCCGGAGATCGAAGAGCGCATCCTCAAGTATTGGGATGAGGACGGTACCTTCCAGGCCAGCATCGACCAGCGCGGCTCTGACCTTCCCGGCGGAAAACCGGGCAGCAACGAATTCGTCTTCTACGACGGTCCCCCCTTCGCCAACGGCCTGCCGCACTACGGACACCTCCTGACCGGCTACGCCAAGGACCTCGTGGGCCGCTACCAGACCCAGCGCGGCCGCCGGGTAGAGCGACGCTTCGGCTGGGACACCCACGGCCTGCCCGCCGAGCTCGAAGCCATGAAGCAGCTGGGCATGACGGACAAGACCCAGATCGAAGCGATGGGCATCGACAAGTTCAACGACGCCTGCCGCGCCTCGGTGATGAAGTACGCCGACGAGTGGAAGAGCTACGTCACCCGCCAAGCGCGCTGGGTCGACTTCGAGAACGACTACAAGACGCTCAACGTCGAGTACATGGAGTCGGTGCTCTGGGCCTTCAAGCAGCTGCACGAAAAGGGCCTTACCTACAACGGCTACCGTGTGCTGCCGTACTGCTGGAAGGACGAGACGCCGCTGTCCAACCATGAACTGCGCATGGATGACGACGTCTACAAGAACCGCCAGGACCAGACTGTCACGGTCACGTTCCCCATCACGGCGGGGGAGTCGGAGCTGTCCAGGCGGCTAGCCGGTGTGCAGGCGCTCGCCTGGACCACCACGCCGTGGACGTTGCCCACCAACCTGGCGCTCGCCGTCGGGCCCGCCATCAACTACGTTGTCCTGCCGGCAGGCCCGCACGGCATCAAGGCCGCCGCCGCGGAGGTTCCCGTAACGGGCAGCTTCCTGCTGGCTGCGGAGCTGCTGGGCGCCTACGCCAAGGACCTCGGCTACGGAGAAGGCGCCGAAGGTGTCGCGGCCGCCCAGGCCGCCGTCACCTCCAGCCACACCGGCGCCGAGCTTGAGGGCCTGGCGTACCAGCCGCTCTGGGACTACTTCGACGACGCCGAGAAGTACGGCACCGAAAACGCCTGGCGCTTCCTCGTCGCCGACTACGTCACCACCACGGACGGCACCGGCATCGTCCACCAGGCTCCCGCCTACGGTGAAGACGACCAGAAGGTCTGTGAAGAGGCCGGCATCCCGGTGGTCCTCTCGGTGGACGAGGGCGCGAAGTTCCTGCCGCTGTTCGGCCACGGCGACCTCGCCGACATCGCCGGACTGCAGGTCTTCGACGCCAACAAGCCCATCACCCAGGTGCTCCGTGCGCAGGGCCGCCTGGTCCGCCAAGCAAGCTATGAACACAGCTACCCGCACTGCTGGCGCTGCCGCAATCCGCTGATCTACCGCGCCGTGTCCTCCTGGTACGTCGAGGTCACCAAGATCAAGGACCGTATGTCCGAACTGAACCAGGAGATCAACTGGATCCCGGGCAACGTCAAGGACGGCCAGTTCGGCAAGTGGCTCGCCAACGCCCGCGACTGGTCCATCAGCCGAAACCGCTACTGGGGCAGCCCCATCCCGGTCTGGCAGTCCACCGACCCGGACTACCCGCGCACCGACGTGTACGGCTCCCTCGCCGAGATCGACGCCGACTTCGGCCGCCTGCCGCTGAACAAGGCCGGCCAGGTTGACCTGCACCGGCCCTTCATCGATGAACTCACGCGCCCCAACCCGGACGACCCCCGTACCCCGGCGGAGGGCCAGTCCGTGATGCGCCGCGTCGAGGATGTCCTGGACGTCTGGTTCGACTCCGGCTCCATGCCCTACGGCCAGGTGCACTACCCGTTCCAGAACGAGGAATGGTTCGACACCCACAACCCCGCGGACTTCATCGTGGAGTACATCGGCCAGACCCGCGGCTGGTTCTACATGCTGCACATCCTCTCCACCGCGCTGTTCGACCGGCCGGCCTTCCGGAACGTCATCAGCCACGGCATCGTGCTGGGTTCGGACGGGCAGAAGATGTCCAAGAGCCTGCACAACTACCCGGACGTCTCCGAAGTCCTGGACCGCGACGGCTCCGACGCGATGCGCTGGTTCCTGATGTCCAGCCCCATCCTGCGCGGCGGCAACCTCGTGGTCACCGAGCAGGGCATCCGCGACGGCGTCCGGCAGGTCATCCTGCCGCTGTGGAACGTGTACAGCTTCTTCACGCTCTACACCAACGCTTCCGGCGCAGCCGGTGGACAAGCGAAGGGGTATGACGTGAGGCTGCGCTACGACGGCTACGCCGACACCCTGGATGCGTACCTGATGGCCAACACCGGGGACCTGGTCCGCAACATGACCGTCCAGCTTGACAGCTATGACATCTCCGGTGCCTGCGACGAACTCCGCAGCTACCTGGACATGCTCACCAACTGGTACGTCCGGCGCAGCCGCCAGCGCTTCTTCGACGAGAATGTCGACGCCTTCGACGCGCTCTACACCGCACTGGAGACCGTGTGCCGGGTCTCCGCCTCACTGCTTCCCCTCGTGACCGAGGAAATCTGGCGCGGACTTACCGGCGGGCGCTCCGTGCACCTGGCCGACTGGCCGGACGCGGATCTGTTCCCCGCCAACGCCGGCCTCGTCGAGGCGATGGACCGGGTGCAGCAGATCTGCTCCACCGGCTCCTCGCTGCGTAAGGCCGCCAACCTCCGGGTCCGCCTGCCGCTGCAGGGACTCACCGTCGTGGCGCCCGGCGCGGATGCGCTGGAAGGCTTCGCCGCCGTCGTCGCCGATGAACTGAACCTGCGCTCGGTCCGCCTGCTCGACGCCGGGAGCGCCTCCCCGGCGGAGTTCGGCATCGAACAGAAGCTTGTGGTCAACGCCCGCGCCGCCGGTCCGCGCCTGGGCAAGAACGTGCAGCAGGCCATCAAGGGCGCCAAATCCGGCGACTGGTCGGTGCAAACAATCGACGGTGTCGACGGTGTGGTTGTTGCGGGCGGCCTGGCGCTTGAGCCGCAGGAGTACACGCTGGAAACCGTTGTGGCGGAGGCCGCGGACGGCGCGGGATCCGGTCCTGCCGCAAGGGCGGCGGCGGTGCTGCCGGGCGGCGGCTTCGTGGTGCTCAACACCGAGGTCACCCCTGAGCTTGAGGCCGAGGGCGCCGCCCGGGACATGGTCCGTGCCATCCAGCAGGCCCGCAAGGACGCCGGACTCAACGTCAGCGACCGGATCCGCACGTCCATCACGGCGGCGCAGGATATTGTCGACGCCGTGAAAGCACACGAACACCTCGTGGTCGCCGAAACCCTGACCGTCGAACTCGGTCTCAGTTCCTCCGGGGACGGCACCGAGCTGCAAATCACCGTCGAAAAAGTAGGGGCCTGAACCAATGACCGACGAATTTTCCGTAGAAAGCGTCTACGCCGAGCTGCTGGGCCGGGCGCCGGAAAACAGAATGGAGCCGCGGCTTGCCCCGTTGCACCGCGCGATGGATATCCTGGGCGAGCCGAACAAGGCTTTCCCGATCATCCACGTCACCGGCACCAACGGCAAGACGTCCACGGCCCGCATGATTGAGGCCGGGCTGCGCGCCCACGGCCTGAGCACCGGGCGGTACACCAGCCCGCACCTGTCCAGGGTCACCGAGCGGATCAGCATCGACGGCGAGCCGGTCTCGGATGAGACCTTTGTCCGGATCTGGGACGAGATCCGCCCGTACCTGGCCATTGTGGACGGCGAACTCGAAGCGGAGGGCCAGACCCGGCTGACGTACTTCGAGTGCCTGACCATCCTGGGTTTCGCCATCTTCGCGGACCAGCCCGTCAACGTGGCCGTCATCGAGGTGGGCCTGGGCGGCATCACCGATGCCACCAACGTCGGCGACGGGCAGGTCTTTGTGGTCACCCCGATTTCGCTGGACCACACGGAACTCCTCGGTGACACCACCGAGGACATCGCCCACGAAAAGGCGGGCATCATCAAGCCCGGCGGCTTCCTGGTCAGCGCCGTGCAGCCCCGGGATGCGGCCCAGGTGCTGCTGGAGAAGGCCAAGGAAACCCAGGTTCCGTTCCGCTTCGAGGGCGTGGAGTTCGGCGTCGAATCCCGGACCGTCGCCGTCGGCGGCCAGATGGTGAATATCCAGGGCCTCGCCGGCCGCTACGAGGATCTGCTGGTCCCCCTGCACGGCGCACACCAGGCGGAGAACGCCGCCGTCGCGATTGCCGCGCTGGAGGCGTTCTTCGGCGGGGAGAAGGCGCTCGACGCCGACATCCTCCAGGAGGCTTTCGCCTCGGTCACCTCCCCGGGCCGACTCGAGGTGGTGCGCACCGCGCCGACCATCATTGTGGACGCCGCCCACAACCCCGAGGGCATCCGTGTCTCGGCCGAGGCCATCCACGAGGCGTTCGGCTTCAGTAAACTCGTGGTGGTGGTGGGTGTCCTGCGCGAAAAGGACGCCGAGGAAATCCTCCGCCAGCTCAAGGAATCCCTCGGCGACCTCGCGGCCGAGTACTGCTTCACCCAGTCCAACTCGCCCCGTGCCGTTCCGGCCGAGGACCTCGCGGAACTCGCCGTGGACCTTGGCTTCGGCGAGGACAACATCCACGTCACGGCGAAGCTCGACGACGCACTCGAGTGGGCCGTGGAACGTGCCGAAGCCAACGATGACCTCGCCGGCGGCGTGCTCGTCACCGGTTCCATCACCCTGGTGGCGGACGCCCGGATCCTGCTCGGCAAGGCGGACGCCTAAGCCATGGCGAAACTCACCAAAGCCCAGCGCGACTGGCGCCCGGGCATGCCCAAGAAGCGCCGCTCCACTAAGGCCATGTTTGCCTCGACGGTCCTGCTGCTGGAAGCTTTTGTGGTGCTCTTCGGCACCCTCACGGTCTTCGGGCTGCGGCGGGACGAATTCCCGCCGGTCCTGATCTTCGGGGTCGGGTTCACGCTGTGCCTCGTGTACGTCCTGACCTGCGCCGTTGTCTCCAGGCCCTGGGGGGTGGGCGTCGGCTGGATCCTGCAGCTGGTGCTGATCCTCACCGGCATCCTGGAACCGGCGATGTTCCTGGTGGGCGGCCTCTTCGCGGTGGCCTGGTGGTACGGCATCCGCACCGGAATCCGGATCGACCGCGAGGCCGCGCAGCGCGAACGCGAGCAGGCCGCCTGGGATACGGCCCATCCGGCAGGCCCCGGTCCGGAACCGGAGCCCGGCTCCGGAGCCCAGACCCGCTGACCCGTAGACTAATTCCACCCCACACCCCACACCATTGGAGCAACTGTGAGCATTGAGCGCACCCTCGTCCTGATCAAGCCCGACGGCGTCGCCCGGAACCTGACCGGCAGCATCATCGCCCGGATCGAGGCCAAGGGGTACACCCTGGCCGAACTCAAGAAGGTCCATGCAAGCCGGGAACTGCTGGAGCAGCACTACGAGGAGCACCTCGGCAAGCCGTTCTACGAGCCGCTGGTCGAATTCATGCTGAGCGGACCCGTCGTGGCTGCGATCTTCGAGGGACACCGTGTGATCGAGGGCTTCCGCTCGCTCGCCGGCACCACGGACCCGACGACGGCGGCCCCCGGCACCATCCGCGGCGACTTCGGCCGCGACTGGGGGGTGAAGGTTCAGCAGAACCTGGTCCACGGCTCTGACTCAGTGGAGTCCGCCGAGCGTGAGATCAAGATCTGGTTCCAGGCCTAGGTTCCCGGACACGGCCCCAGGACACGCTCCCGGGCCGCGCTCCCGGGACACGCTCCCCGCCGAGGTGAGAGTTAAGGCCCATGTTCAACGTGAACATGGGCCTTAACTCTCACCTCGAGGCGGTTATCCGGCGTCCGTCTCCTCAGTAGCCGGAGGTCCCGATGAAGACCTGGATGAAGGCGAAGAAGATCGAGGCGATCACGGCGACGTAGAGCAGCGCCGTGATGATCCAGCCGGAGTCGGCCAGGACCCGGGTGGGGCCGGCCGGCAGCCGGATCACGCCATGCGACACGTTGCGGACGGTCACCCAGACAAACAACGGAATCATCGCCGCCCAGACGATCATGCAGAACGGGCACAGGATGTGGATGGAGTACAGCGCCTGGGACCAGAGCCAGATCACGAAGGCGAAGCCGAGCGTCACGCCGGCCTGCAGGCCCAGCCAGTACCAGCGGGCAAACGTGGCGCCGGCCAGCATGGCCATGCCTGTGGTTATGACGACGGCGAACGCCACGATGCCGATAAACATATTGGGGAAACCAAAGAGCGAACCCTGCCAGGTCTGCATCACCTGGCCGCAGGAGATCCACGGGTTTACGTCGCAGACGGTCACGTGGTTGGGATCCTTGAGGACCTCAAGCTTCTCCAGCACCAGGGTTCCGGAGGCCAACCAACCGACGACGCCGGTGATCAGCAGGAGCCACGCAAAAGGGCGGTCTCGGGTCATCGGAGGGAGGGGCCGGTCTGCGACGGCGGAACCGGGGGACCGCCGTTGGATGGTCGCGTCGCCGGGGGCACTGGAGATGCTGGGCATGGAATGAGGGTCCTTTGCGTCGGGTGCTTCTGGCCCTGATTGTATCGCCGCAGCCTGAACCTTGCCGGGGAACCTCCTGCGGCAGCTCGTGTCCCGCCCTCCGCCGCGGGCTTGACACCCCGCTTACGCCTTCTTTGACGGCTCCTGTGAGACAATAAGCATGGCTGGAACCCGATCCACATCCGGATTCCGGTCCGGCGACTTTGTTCCCAAGACCGCCAATGATGAGCAGGGAGCTACGGATCCTCTGATCCCGGCTATCCCGCAATGCCATTGGTCGGCACCTGGTTGTGGTGTGTAGATCAACGGGTTTCAGAACAATTCCGCCGGCCCGCCAGGGCTGCCGCACCCCACTGCCGGTGCGAACCTGAGGGTATTCAATTGACTTCTGTCAATGCCTGCGGGTGTTGACAATAATTGCCCTAACGGGTGCCGGATGTGGCGGCACGTCAGGGGCAGGAGCGTCGCCACATATGGATAATGACCAGGTTGTAGCCGGAAACGAAGAACTAGCAGTTGCTGCAGAAAATGCAGAAGCCACACCACCCAAGCGGCCCGTCAGGACCCGCCGCAGGGCACTCCCCAAGGCAACCTCTGCCGAGCCCGCCGCGGAAGAACCGGCCGCGGAAGAACCGGCCGCGGAGGCACCGGTCAAGGCTCGCGCCGGGGACGCCCCTGCGCCTGAGGCCAAGAAGCCACCCGTCCGCCGCACCCGTGCCCGCAAGGCCGCCGCGCCGGCCGAGCCCCTCCCGGCCTTCGCCGAAGAGACCGCAGCAGAACCGGTAGCCGCAGAACCCGTAGCCGCAGCCGAGGTGCCCGCAGCCGGGGCCGTCGTTGCCGGTCCGGCAGAGAAGAAGCCCGTGCGACGCCGCGCCAGCCGCGCCAAGGCAGCCGCCGCCCCAGCCCCCGTCCCCGCAGCCGAGGAAGTCGCAGCCGCCGCCCCAGCCCCCGTCCCCGCAGCCGAGGAAGTCGCAGCCGCCGCCCCTGCAACAGCAGACCCAGCCGCCGCCGCCCCCGCCCCAGCCGCCGCCGCCCCCGCCCCAGCCGCCGCCCCCGCCGCCGAGGAGGCAGAAGCGGCGCCGGCCGAATCGCCGTCGGCAGCCTCCTCGCTCTTCCTGGAGCCCGGTGCCGTCACCTCGATGATCTTCCAGGCCCCGGACCTGACCGCCGCCGTCCGTCCGGCACCGGCCGCCGCGGAGGAAGCCGAAGACGAAGAAGGCGAGGAAGGCGAAGATGGCGACGGCCGCCGCCGTCGCCGCAGCCGTGGCCGTCGTGGCCGCAGCCGCACCGCCGAGACCGATACTGAGACCGAGCCCGACGGGGAAGGCGACGGCGACGGTTCCACCGGGGAAACCGAAGAAGGTTCCGAGGAGACGCTGGCCGACGGCGTGACGTCCCGCCGCCGCCGCCGCCGTCGCCGGGGTGACCAGGACCTGGAACTGACCGGTGGGGAGGACGACGATCCGCCCAACACGGTGACCCGTGTCCGTGCGCCGCGCGCGGCCAGCGAGGCTCCGGTCAACAACCGGGTCACGTCGCTCAAGGGCTCCACCCGCCTCGAGGCCAAGAAGCAGCGCCGCCGCGAATCCCGCGACACCGGCCGACGCCGCACCGTCATCACCGAGGCGGAGTTCCTGGCCCGCCGCGAGTCCGTGGACCGCCAGATGATCGTCCGCCAGCGCGACGACAGAATCCAGATCGGCGTCCTGGAAGACGGTGTCCTGGCCGAGCACTTCGTCTCCAAAACCCAGCAGGACTCCCTGATCGGCAACGTCTACCTGGGCAGGGTCCAGAACGTGCTGCCCTCCATGGAAGCCGCCTTCGTTGATATCGGACGCGGCCGCAACGCCGTGCTCTACGCCGGTGAAGTCAACTGGGAATCCGTCAACCTCGCGGGCAAGCAGCGCCGGATCGAGAACGCGCTGAAGTCCGGCGACTCCGTCCTCGTCCAGGTCACCAAGGATCCGGTGGGCCACAAGGGCGCCCGGCTCACGAGCCAGATCTCACTGCCCGGCCGCTACCTCGTGTACGTGCCCGGCGGTTCCATGACCGGTATCTCCCGCAAGCTGCCCGACGTCGAACGCAACCGCCTCAAGCGGATCCTCAAGGACCGCCTGCCGGAAGATGCGGGCGTCATTGTCCGCACCGCGGCCGAGGGCGCGTCCGAGGAAGAGCTCACGCACGACATCAACCGCCTCCGTGCGCAGTGGGAAGGGATCGAGAGCCAGTCGACGTCGACCAAGATGCTCGCCCCTGAACTGCTCTACGGCGAACCGGACCTGACCATCAAGGTGGTCCGGGACGTCTTCAACGAGGACTTCTCCAAGCTGATTGTCTCCGGCGAGGAAGCCTGGGACACCATCGAGGCCTACGTCACGTATGTGGCTCCGGACCTCGTGGGCCGGCTCGAGAAGTGGACCAAGGACGCGGATATCTTCGCAGCCTGGCGCATCGACGAGCAGATCCACAAGGCACTGGACCGCAAGGTCTTCCTGCCCTCCGGCGGGTCCCTCGTGATCGATCGCACCGAAGCCATGACCGTGGTGGACGTCAACACCGGCAAGTTCACCGGCAGCGGCGGCAACCTGGAGGAAACCGTCACCAAGAACAACCTCGAAGCAGCAGAGGAAGTCATCCGGCAGCTCCGGCTCCGCGACATCGGCGGCATCATCGTCATCGACTTCATCGACATGGTGCTCGAGTCCAACCGCGACCTCGTGCTGCGCCGCATGGTGGAGTGCCTGGGCCGTGACCGGACCAAGCACCAGGTGGCGGAGGTGACCTCGCTGGGGCTCGTGCAGATGACGCGCAAGCGGATGGGCACCGGGCTGCTGGAAGTCTTCGGCGAACAGTGCGAAACCTGCGATGGCCGCGGCATTGTCACCCACGACGAGCCGGTGGAGCACCGCCGGGCCAACACGGTTGCTGCCGAGCACTACGTCCCGCGGACCGAGAGCCAGCCCGCGGCACGGACCGAGCGCAAAGGCCGCCGCCGCGGCCGGGGCGGCCAGGGCGCGGAGGACCAGTCCGCCCAGGCACCAGTCCACGCCGAGCCCACCGAGGCCGAGCGCCACGCCAAGGCCGAGACAACCCGCGCCGCCCTGGCGAATATTGCCGCAGCGGCGCACGCCGCGCACCTGCACGACGGGGACGCCGACGCCGGAACCCGCCAGGCCGACGCCGAGGCGCGTCGGGCCGCCGTCGACGCCGTCGCGCAGTTCGCCGCCACGGAGGAAGCTGCCGGACGGCCCGCTGCCGTGCTGACCTTCGGCGGCGAGCAAGTCGCGCTGCCGTTCGTCGAGCACGCGGACGAGTCCCCGGCAACGGCCCTGACCCTGGACCTGCTGACCGAAGCCTTCGCCCAACTGGGCGAAACCGACGACAGCAAGCCGGCCACAGGCCGGACAGCTGCGGCGGCTCCGGCCCGCGCCGGCGGCACCGGACCGGGACGTGTCCAGGGGCCCGGTTCCCAGACCGAGGCCGAAGCCGAGGCCGGCACCTCCCGCGCCCGCCGCGGCCGCCGCAACCGGAGCGCCAGCCGTGCCCAGGGTGCAGCCAACGCGACGTCCGTTGAACACCGTGAGGCCGCGGAGCACCGCGGGACCGCCACGCAGCCCGCAGCAGGTGAAGTGCACGAGGCCAAGGCTCCCGCCGCCGCACCGGCAGCAGTGAAGCCGGCCGCGAACCAGCCGATCATCCTCGGCGTCGGCGTACCGGCGTCGGAGCTGTAACAGCCCAACACGGCAGCACTTCAGTAGAGCAGCAGTTCAGCAAGTCGCGGGTGCGGTCCGGACCCGGCGTAGCGATGCGCAGGGTCCGGGCAGCACCCGCGACTTCGTTAACGCGACTTCGTTGGGCGGTACGGCTAGGCTGAAGCACTGACACGGGGTGCCGCGCATCGAGCCGGCTGAGATCCAGACCCGTTGAACCTGTCCGGTTAGCACCGGCGAAGGGATGTCTCTCTTGGCTTCATCCGCCTTTGCAGTCCCCACTTTAGAAGTATCGACTTTTGCGGCCGCACTTCTGCCGCACGCCCCGCGCACCGCCGAGCCCAGGATCCCGCGCGTGCTCGCCATCGCCGGCTCGGACCCCTCCGGCGGGGCAGGCATCCAGGCCGATCTGAAGAGCATTGCGGCGCACGGCGGCTACGGCATGGCGGCGATCACGGCCCTGACCGCCCAGAACACCCGGGGCGTCAGCGCCGTCCACGTCCCGCCGGCGGCGTTCCTGACCGCTCAGCTGGACGCGATCAGCGCGGATATCAGTATCGACGCCGTCAAGATCGGCATGCTGGGGGACGCCGACGTGATCGACGCCGTCCGCGGCTGGCTCGAAAAGACAAGGCCCGGCGTCGTTGTCCTTGACCCGGTGATGGTGGCTACGAGCGGAGACCGGCTTTTGCAGGAGTCGGCCGAGGCGGCCCTGCACGAGCTGCTCCCCTACGCGGACCTCATCACGCCCAACCTTGCGGAACTGGCGATTCTGCTCAGGGAACCCGTCGCCGCGGACTGGGACGAGGCCCTGGACCAGGGCAAGCGGCTCGCCGCCCTGGCCGGCACCACGGTCCTTGTGAAAGGTGGCCACCTCGACAGTGGTGCCGGCGCCGTCGCCGGCCCGGGGGACGATAGCGTCGACGGCGGCTGCCCCGATGCGCTCGTCAACACCGGCGGACTGCTGCGCCAGGACGTCGTGGTGGTGCCGGGGGAGAGGGTGCCCACCCGCAACAGCCACGGCACAGGCTGCTCGCTGTCCTCGGCGATCGCCACCGTGCAGGTCCGTGTGGGGGACTGGGAGGCGGCGCTCCGCGAGGTCAAACCGTGGCTGGCGGGTGCGCTGCGCGATTCGGAGCGTCTCGGCGTCGGAACCGGGAACGGCCCGGTCCACCATTTCCACCACGTGCAGCATCTGACCCAGCACCATGCCGGCCCGCGGCACCACGCGCCCGCGGAGGGCGAGTTCGCCGCCGCCCTCCGGGACAGCGCCGCCGCGGACCTTGAGGCGATCTACGGGCTGGAGTTCATCAAGGCGCTGGCCGACGGCACGCTGCCGGAGAAAGACTTCGCCTACTACCTGGCGCAGGACGCCCGGTACCTCAACGGCTACTCCCGCGTGCTGGCCCGGGCGGCGGCCATCGCGCCCACCGAAGCCGAACAACTCTTTTGGGCGCGCTCCGCGCAGAACTGCCTTGAGGTCGAGTCCGGGTTGCACCGGAACTGGCTCAGCACCCGCACGGCAGACCTGGGGCTGGGGCCGGTCACCAAGTCCTACGTGGACCATCTGCTGGCCGCCTCCGTCTCCGGCAGCTACGGAGTGCTGGTGGCCGCCGTCCTGCCGTGCTTCTGGCTCTACGCCGAGGTGGGGGAAACCCTGCACGGACAGTTCCTGGCCGCCGGGGCGCCGGAAGCGCACCCCTATGCCGTGTGGCTGCGGGCCTACGCCGATGAGGAATTTGCCGCCGCGACCCGGCAGGCGATCGCCTACACGGATGCGGCGGCCCGGCTGGCCTCGGGGCATGAGCGGGAGGCCATGGCGCTGGCCTTCCGTCAGTCAGCCGGCCACGAAGTGGAGTTCTTCGACGCGCCGAGGCTGTACGCCTGACCCGGTCGACGCGCCCCGGCCTGTACGATAGTCGGGCACGGTACCGGAAGTCGTGGCGGCACCACTCGGTCACTACCAATTGGTCAGTATCAATTGGTCACCGCCAAGTGGCGCCTATCACGAACTACCCGCCGGAACCAGCCTCATTTGCGACCGAAGGCAAAATTAGCGTAGTCTAAATCTTCGGTGCTTACGCCAACACTTGGGTTATGACCTTGAGGACAATCCGTTTCAGTATTGTCCACGGGATAGCTCATGGGTTCCCCCGGGGAACCCACCGGCGTAGAGGCACAGCGTGAGCCGGACCAAATACCTTGGACCCAGGTTCCGCACGCAAATCTAGTAATAAACGTCGAGAGAAGTGAGTTCCCCAGTGGTGTACGCGATTGTCCGCGCAGGCGGCCGCCAAGAGAAGGTTTCCGTTGGAGACTTCGTTACCCTGAACCGCGTCCCCGGTGGAGCCGGCAGCACCTTTGCGCTGCCCGCACTGCTCCTGGTGGACGGCGACAAGGTGACGTCCGCTGCCGCGGACCTGGCCAAGGTAACGGTTACGGCTGAGATCCTCGAAGACCTTCGTGGTCCGAAGATCGTCATTCAGAAGTTCAAGAACAAGACCGGCTACAAGAAGCGCCAGGGTCACCGTCAGGAATTGACCAAGGTCAAGATCACCGGTATCAAGTAACTACCCGTTACTGTTCAGGTTTTCAGCAGATTCCCCAGAATTTTTAAGGCAGGCATTTTCAAATGGCACATAAAAAAGGCGCGAGTTCCACTCGCAACGGTCGTGACTCCAACGCCCAGTACCTCGGCGTCAAGCGCTTCGGCGGCCAGGTAGTTTCCGCAGGCGAGATCATCGTCCGCCAGCGTGGCACGCACTTCCACCCGGGCGCCGGCGTAGGCCGCGGCGGGGACGACACCCTGTTCGCACTGGCCCCCGGCGCCGTCGAGTTCGGCACCCGCCGTGGTCGCCGCGTTGTGAACATCGTGGCTGCCGCAGCTGCAGAGTAACAACAAGCAATAAAATCGGTGGGGCGGGCCAATAGGTCCGCTCCACCGGTGTTTTAACCGCAATACAATCATCTTGGGCCGTTTCGGGGGCCTAAGGAACAGCACTGAGGAGATCCACGTGGCGAGCTTTGTAGACCGGGTAGTACTGCACGTATCCGGCGGTACCGGCGGCCATGGTTGTGTCTCCGTCCACCGCGAGAAGTTCAAGCCGCTCGGCGGTCCCGACGGCGGCAACGGCGGTAACGGCGGCGACGTCATCCTGCGTGTTGATCCCCAGACCACCACCCTGCTTGACTACCACCACGCCCCCCACCGGCACGCCACCAACGGCGGCCCCGGCATGGGCGACTGGCGCGGCGGCAAAAACGGCGAAACCCTGATCCTTCCGGTGCCCGAGGGTACCGTGGTGAAGTCCAAGGACGGCGGTGTCCTCGCCGACCTCGTGGGCGAAGGCGCCGAATACATTGCCGCCGCCGGCGGCATAGGCGGACTCGGCAACGCCTCGCTATCGTCCCAGAAGCGCCGGGCCCCCGGCTTCGCCCTGCTCGGCATCGAAGGCGAGTCCAGCGACGTCGTCCTGGAACTGAAGTCCATCGCGGATATCGCCCTCGTCGGCTTCCCGTCCGCCGGCAAATCCAGCCTCATCGCCGCCATGTCGGCGGCGCGGCCCAAGATCGCCGACTACCCCTTCACCACCCTGATCCCGAACCTCGGCGTCGTCCAGGCCGGCGAGATGCGCTTCACCATCGCCGACGTCCCGGGCCTGATCGAGGGTGCCAGCGAAGGCAAGGGCCTCGGCCACTACTTCCTGCGCCACGTCGAACGCTGCGCTGCCCTGGTGCACGTGCTGGACTGCGGCACGCTCGAGTCGGACCGCGACCCGCTCTCGGACCTGGCCATCATCGAAGCCGAGCTCGAGAAGTACGCGGTGGACATGAGCTACAGCGGAGCCGACGGCGAGGTGGTGCCGCTGAACCACCGCCCCCGCCTCATCGCCCTGAACAAGGTGGACCTGCCGGACGGCAAGGACATGGCCGGATTCGTCCGCCCGGAACTCGAATCCCGCGGCTACAAGGTCTTCGAGATCTCGGCCACGAGCCATGAGGGCCTGCGCCAGCTCGGCTTCGCCATGGGCGAGATCGTCCAGGCCGCCCGCGACGCCCTCGCCGCCGCCCCGCCGAAGGTCCACGCGCCCGTGCTCAAGCCCCGGGCGGTCAACGAATCAGGCTTCAAGATCCGCCGCGAAGAAAAAAACCTCGAGCCGCTGTTCCGCGTCATCGGCGACAAGCCCGTGCGTTGGGTCAAGCAGACCGACTTTACCAACGAGGAAGCGATCGGCTATCTCGCCGACCGCCTCGCCAAGCTCGGCGTCGAAAATGAACTCTTCAAGCAGGGCGCCGTGCCGGGCGACACGGTCGTGATCGGCGAGGATGACGGCGTCGTCTTCGACTGGGAGCCGACCATGATGGCTGGTGCCGAGCTGCTCGCCGCGCCGCGGGGCACCGACGTGCGCTTCGCCGACATCGGCGACCGCCCCACCCGCGGGCAGAAGCGTGACGAGCAGGTGGAACGCCGCGAGGCCAAGGCCGCCGCCCGTGCCGAGCTCGAAGCCGAGCGCAAAGCCGGCATCTGGACCGAATCCGTCAGCAGCCGCAGGGTCGCCAAGCCGCTCAAGGAGAGTGCACTGGGCGAAGACAATGCGGAGTGAGCCCACAGACGTGAGTGAGGGGTCCGCAGCCATTATCGAGGAACCAGGCAACGGCAGGAGCGTGCTTGCCAGGGCGCGCCGCATCGTGGTCAAGGTCGGCTCGTCGTCGTTGACCAGCATCAAGGGCGGCATCTCGGAAGAGGCGCTCATCGCGCTGTCGGATGCCCTTGCGGCCAAGAGCAATGCGGGCATGGAAATCATCCTGGTGTCGTCGGGGGCCATCGCGGCGGGCCTGGCTCCGCTGGGACTGGCCAAGCGTCCCCGGGACCTGGCTACCCAGCAGGCGGCGGCCAGCGTGGGCCAGGGCCTCCTCATGGCGCGGTACACCCAGGCGTTCGGTGCGCACGGCGTGACTGTCAGCCAGGTGCTGCTCACCGCCGATGACCTCATGCGGCGCAGCCATCACACCAACGCCTTCCGCGCCCTGAACAGACTGCTCAACCTCGGCGTGGTGCCGGTGGTCAATGAAAACGACACCGTGGCCACGCACAAGATCCGCTTCGGCGACAATGACCGCCTGTCGGCACTCGTGGCCCACCTGGTGCGTGCCGATGCCCTGCTGCTGCTCTCCGACGTTGATTCGCTCTATGACGGACCTCCCGCGAAAGGCGCCAAGCGGATTCCCCGGGTGGATGGGCCGCAGGACCTCGAGGGCGTGACCATTGGCGCGCCCGGCAAGGCCGGAGTCGGAACCGGCGGAATGCAGACAAAGGTCGAGGCGGCCATCATGGCGGCTGATTCCGGGATCCCCGCGATGGTCACGTCGACGGCCAATGTGGCGGCAGCGCTGGCCGGCGACGACGTCGGCACGTGGTTCACCGTGAACGGGGCCCGCAAGCCGGTGCGGATGATGTGGCTCGCCCACCTCGCGCACGTGCAGGGCCGGCTGATCCTCGACGACGGCGCGGTGACGGCCGTCTGTGACCACCACACCTCGCTGCTCCCGGCCGGGATCTCGGCGGTTGAAGGCAGTTTCGAGGCCGGCGACGCCGTGGAAATGGTCGCCGCCGACGGCACGGTCATTGCGCGCGGTCTGGTCAACTATTCAGCGGCTGAGTTGCCGCAGATGCTGGGCCGTTCCACAGTGGAACTCGGGGAGTCGCTGGGACGCGGATTTGACCGTGAGGTTGTCCACGTTGACGACCTGGTTCTGGTTTAGCCGCCGCACCTGCCTAGACTTGAAGGATGACTGAGGCACTGATTCCCCAAGCCGTTGAGACTTCCGACGACGCCACGCAGGCGGCCTTTGTTCCCGGGCAGGAGACGGAGCGTCTTTCATCCGCCGATGTCGAGGCCGCCGTCCACGCGATTGCCGACCGTTCACGCCACGCCGCCCGCCGGATGGCGCGCGCCAACCGGGCGTGGAAGGACCGCGGCCTGCGCGCCGTTGCCGCCGCCCTGCTGGCGCACCAGAGCCAGATCCTCGCGGCGAACGCCCAGGATGTTGCCGCGGGCCGGGCCAGCGGAACCTCCGCGGCGCTGCTTGACCGCCTCACGCTCACCAGCGACCGCATCCAGGCCCTCGCCGCGGCGCTTGAAAACCTCGCGAACCTTCCCGATCCGGTGGGCAACGTGGTGCGCGGCCAGACCCTCCCCAACGGGCTGCGCCTGCGCCAGATCAACGTGCCGATGGGCGTCGTCGCCGCCATCTACGAGGCGCGCCCCAACGTCACCGTGGACATTGCCGGGCTGGGCCTGAAGAGCGGCAACGCAGTGATCCTGCGCGGCGGGACCGCCGCCGCCGCTACGAACGCGGCCCTGGTCACCGTCCTCCGCGAGGCCCTGGAGTCGGCAGGCCTGCCCGCCGACGCTGTGCAGAGCGTGGACCAGTTCGGACGCGAAGGCGCGAACGCCCTCATGCGGGCCCGCGGCCGCGTCGACGTGCTCATTCCCCGCGGCGGCCGCGAGCTGATCCAGTCGGTCGTGACCAACGCCAAGGTGCCGGTGATCGAGACCGGCGAAGGCAATGTCCACATCTTCCTGGACTCCTCGGCCAACGAGGACATGGCCGTGGATATCCTGCTCAACGCCAAGACCCAGCGGCCCAGCGTCTGCAACACCGTGGAAACCCTCCTGGTCCACTCGGATTCCACCGTGCTGCCCGCCGTCGCCGCCGCCCTTCGCTCCGCCGGCGTCACCCTGCACGTCGATGACAGGATCCGGGCGGCCCTGCCGGCGACGGTCGCATCCGTCCCCGCCACCGAGGAGGACTGGGCCACCGAGTACATGGACCTGGACCTCGCCGTCGCCATGGTGGACAGCCTGGACGACGCCGTCAAGCACATCCGAACCTGGTCAACCGGGCACACCGAGGCCATCCTGACCAATGACCTCGCCAACGCCGAACGCTTTATCGCGGAGGTCGATTCGGCCGCAGTGATCGTCAACGCGTCCACCCGGTTTACCGACGGCGGCGAGCTGGGCCTGGGCGCCGAGGTGGGGATTTCCACCCAGAAGCTGCACGCGCGCGGCCCGATGGGACTGACCGAGCTCACCACCACCAAGTGGATCGTGCAGGGCGAGGGCCAGATCAGGGGCCAGTAACGCTGTAACATGGAACAGAAGTCCGGAACGGCGGGGACATCCGCCGTCGCTAAATTTTGAACTCACTAGGGGAGAACATGCTGTCGCAGCAGATCGCCACCATCATTGCCGTCGCCGGCGAAGCCGGCCAGGAGGAACTCGCACCGATTTGGGCGCCGCCGTGGGTTTTCGGCGCATCGATCTTCGCGATCCTCCTCGTCATGTTGTTCGTCACGCTGTCCTACTCCAATCTGGGCAAACGGCACGCGGCCGTCGAGGAGCACGCGGATCCGCACCGCCAGCATCCGAACAAGCACGATAACGGCCACGGGCACTAATATTTCCGCCACCGTGAAGCAGCGCGGCGTGCAGCGCCGCCTGCGGCTTGGTGTGATGGGCGGCACCTTCGACCCGATCCACCACGGCCACCTTGTCGCGGCCAGCGAGGTCGCGGCCAAGTTCGACTTGGATGAAGTGGTGTTTGTACCGACGGGCCAGCCGTGGCAGAAGCTGAGCAAGAAGGTCAGCGAGGCCGAACACCGCTACCTTATGACCGTGATCGCCACGGCCTCGAACCCGCGCTTCACCGTAAGCAGGGTCGACGTTGACCGGCCTGGCCCCACGTACACGATCGACACGCTGCGGGATCTGCGCACGCAGCGGCCCGACGCCGATTTGTTCTTCATCACCGGGGCCGATGCCCTGGGCCAGATTCTGTCCTGGAAGGACATCGACGAGCTGTGGTCCCTGGCGCACTTTGTCGGCGTCACCCGCCCCGGCCACGTTCTGGACGGGATGGGACGCAAGGACGTCAGCCTGTTGGAAGTTCCCGCCATGGCGATCTCCTCGACGGACTGCCGCAGCAGGGTCGCGGCGGGGAATCCCGTCTGGTACCTCGTGCCGGACGGTGTGGTCCAGTACATCGCCAAGTACGGACTGTACGACGGCGACCCGGCAACCGTCGACCGCGGGGCCGGACAACGCGCCGCACGCTATGACCGAGCCACCGAGACAGCCCAACCCGCCAGCATTGAATGAGTCTGCAATGAGTCAGGAACAGCCACCCGTCCGCAGCCGTCGCGAACTGCGACAGGCCAGAGATGAACGCCTGGAAGCGAACCCGGAGTCCGGGCCCGATACCCCCGGGGGTCCCGGCGAGGTTTCGCCTGCCTCAAACCGGCCTGCCGCAAACCAGCCGGCCTCAAATCCCGCCGCGCAGGTTGACCCCGGCGAGCCCACCTCCGCCGAAACCACCGGCCGCAGCCGCCGCGTGGCCGAAGGCCCCGTGGACTCCGTGCGAACGGGGTCCGAACGGTCCTCCCAGGTCCGCGCCCGGGACCGCGCCGCGTTGCGCACCATCAAAGAACTTGCCGAAAAAGAGGGCCACCTGGCAGGCAGCGGACCGCTCACACGGCGCCAGCTCCGGCTCCTGCAGCTGGCCGCCGAAACAGCCCCCGCGACGTCGGCCAACCTGATTGTCCCCGCCTCGCCGCGGACCCGGGCCACGCCCGTCGTGCCCCACCCGGGCGTGCCCCAGCCGGGCGTGCCCCAGCCGGGCGTGCCCCAGCCGGGCGTGCCCCAGCCGGGCGCCACGCCGGGAGAGCAGCCGGCGGTCCCCAAGGGTACGAAGGCCGCAAACCGGGACACCGGTGCCCCCGGTCCCGGCGGTAAGGGTCCCGAGGGTATGACCGTGGAACAGGCCCTGGCCGCGCGTGAGCTCCTCGCCCGGCAGGCCCAGAACCAGCTGGCCAAAATCGAGCACATCAACGCGGCGGATCCCGACGCCGTCGATCCTGACGTACTGGCCGAGCAGATTGCCCTGGCCGAGCGGGCTGCCGTGCTGAACCGCAGGGCCGCAGCCAAGCAGAAGCTCGCCGAACAGAACAGTCAGCCGAAGCCAGCGCGGAACGATCCGACCACCGCCAACAACCTGGCGATGGTGACACCCCTGGAGTTCGTCCAGGTTCCCGGTGTGGAGCGGCCCGTCATGAAGCGCCCAGCCACGTCCTACGTTCCGGTGGTCACCAACTCGGGTCCCCGGGTGGAGAAACCCCGGAAATCCGGGAACCGCCGTCCCGGTTCCTCCCGACAGTACGGCCCGGGATCTGAGGCGGGCCGGGCCGGAGTGCTCGCCCGCGCCGAGGCGGCCGCCAGGGCAGCGCCCGGAACTCCGGCACCGTCGCAGCAGGCCGCGGGAGCCCCCGCGGTGAACCGGCCCGACGACAAGTTGGCGGGCCGGCCGCCGGTGGCGGCGAATTCGGCCTATGGACTCGATCCGCTGGATGCGGCCACTGCCGGCCTTGGCCGGGCCCGGCGCCTCCGGTTGCTGCAGCTGGGCGTGCTGGCCCTGGGTGTGCTGGCGCTCATTGCCGGCATCACCCTGATCGTCACCGGCCTGGGCCGTTAGCCCCGCAGGCTTCTGCACCGGATCTTCCGCCGGCCCCTTAGCCGGTTGTTTCAACCCCGCAGAATTCAACACCACAGCTTTTCACCCCAACAAGGAGTCCCGTGACTGCAACAGAATCAGCCATCGCCACAGCCCGACATGCAGCCCGAGCTGCCGCGGAGAAACTCGCCGAGGACATTATGGCCATGGACGTCAGCGAGCGTCTGGCCCTGGCCGACATCTTCCTGATCGCCTCGGCACCGTCCGAACGCCAGGTCAACGGCATCGTGGACGGCATTGAAGACGAACTTTCCAAGTTCGACCTCAAGCCGATCCGCCGTGAGGGACGCTCCGGCGGCCGCTGGGTCCTGCTGGACTACGGCGACATTGTCATCCACGTCCAGCACGAGGAAGACCGCGTCTTCTACGCCCTTGAGCGGCTCTGGAAGGACTGCCCCGTCGTCGACCTGCAACTGGGCGACGACAGCTCGGCCAAGGCCCCCGTGGCCTCCGAAACGGAGTAGCAGGCCGGAGCGGCCGGGCAGGAAGGCCGAATATGCCCGATTTGGAATTTTCCGAAAGGCTGTTCTAAGATATTTGAGTTGCTTCGGAGAGATCCGGACCAAGAGACGGAGCCGGAAGCGTAAGCTGACGGAGTCGGGGCAACAAAAATTCGGGGCTGTGGCGCAGCTGGTAGCGCACCTGCATGGCATGCAGGGGGTCAGGGGTTCGAGTCCCCTCAGCTCCACCGAATGATCCGCCGGAATTGAAAGATTCCGGCGGATTTTTTTGTGCCTTTTTCGTTAGCTGGGTCCGGCGGAAGTCGTCGACAGCGCTCCGCGAAGCCACCGTAGTTGCGGGGTGCACCGAGGGGCGCAGGAACCGTCGACCATACCCGGCTCCACCGCGCCGCGGTCACGGTATCTGACCGGGCCGCTGGCGCAGCGCGCGCTGAAGACATGAGCGCACTATCCCAAGGCTGTCGCCGAGGAGTAGATCGCGCGGATTGGATGTTGCCCGTTGCTATTTGACGATGGCGTCATTTCCGGTGACGGCGGGCGGAGCATGGAAACGCCCCGCCGGCGGGTTTTGGCGGGGCGGTCGTCGTCGGGCTGACGTAATGGCGGTCTTCGGTGACGGGGTGTCTTGCTCGCTGTTGCCGGTGATCGCGAACCCGGTGGAGATCCTTTCGTCCAGGACGGCCAAGACGGCGAGTTTGATCCGGCGGGTGCTCGCCGACAGGCAGCAGCCCGAAGTGGCTGCGGGAGTCCATTTCGGAGTTGGCGAGCATTCGAAGGGATTCCAGGTCGGTGTCGCCGAGCAGGTTGGCCTGGTCATTGACTGGCGCGGGCAGGCAGGCGCGTTCGCGCCGCTGAACTGCGTGGCGCGTCGATTCGCGCCAGCGCACAATGTGGTTTAAGCTAACTTGGTTGCTTCCGGGAAACCGGTTCTTCACCAGTGATTCGGGGCTGTGGCGCAGCTGGTAGCGCACCTGCATGGCATGCAGGGGGTCAGGGGTTCGAGTCCCCTCAGCTCCACCGAAGAGGCCCTGCTCAGTGAGCGGGGCCTCAGCTGTTTTCCGGCCGGCTCTCCTGCCGCCAGGTCCGCCACGCCCGCCAGGCACCCGTCGCCCACAGCGCCCACACCACGAGCAGCGGCTGGAAGAGCAGGCGGATCCCGCGGCTCAGGTCCGAGTTGAGACCGAAGGAATCGGTTGCCGTGACGAACTGCGAGATGTTTCCCGGGAACACCGCCACGAAGAATGCCGCAACGATCCAGCCGAGGGTTGCGCGCCTCCGCCGGAGCAGGAGCAGCCCCAGTCCCAGGGCGATTTCCACCAGCCCGGATGCCACCACCACGAAGTCCACATCCATCGGCAGCCAGGGCGGCACCTGGGCGCGGAATGCCTCACGGCTCCAGCCCAGATGGCTGACACCGGCCAGGACCAGGAACCCGCCCAGCAGCAGGCGGCCGGCGGTCCGCAACACTGAGCGCAGCCGGGAATCCGCGGCGCGGGACGGAATTTGATCTGGTGTCCGGACCGGACCGTGGGATTGAACTGGACTGTCGGACATGCGGCGCCGCCTTCTGCTGAGGTGGAATCAGCTTAGCAAGGCAGCTCAGGAGTCCCTCGCCCCGCCGGCGCCACTAATATTGGGGACGTGAATGCAACCCTGCCCCCGTGCCCCGAATGCGCCAGCGAATACACCTACCAGATGGGGGCGCTCCTGGTATGCCCCGAGTGCGCGCACGAATGGTCCCCGGCCGGGGCAGAGGATAGCGGAGAGCAGGAAGCGAAGCCGGTCAAGGACGCCGTCGGCAATATCCTCGCCGACGGGGACACCGTCACTGTCATCAGGGACCTCAGGATCAAGGGCAGCTCCACCGTGATCAAGGTGGGCACCAAGGTCCGCGGCATCCGGCTGGTGAACGGCGTGGGCGGCCATGACATCGACTGCAAAGTGGACGGCGTCGGTCCCATGCAGCTCAAGTCCAGCGTGGTGAAGAAGACCTGACCGGAGCAGGATAAGTTGGCAGTAAGAACTTGGAGATCACTGGTAGTTCCAGGTCACAGACACTTGGCATGAACAGAACAGGCGGCAGCTCGCGCGTGGCGGACGACAATCTCGAATCCCTCTTCTCCCGGCTGAGGAGGTTCCCGGATGTGGAGGCGGCGAACCTGCAGGCCTGGGACGCCACGGACAAGCTCCTGCTGGACACTGCCCGCGAAATGCCGGCCCCGGGGCTCCTGGAACCGGGCAGCAGGCTCGCCATCGTGGGGGACCGCTACGGCGCGCTGACGCTGGGGGCACTTGGCGTTCTCGGCCCGGATGCCGCCCCCGTTGCCGGCCCGGTCCGCGTCCACCAAGACCTCATCACGGGAGAACGCGCCCTCCGCCACAACGCCGGGACCCTGGGCGTCACCGGGGGCTTTGAACAGCTCCCGCTCGGCGCCGGGCTCCTGGCCGGGGCCACCGTGGTGCTCCTCCAGCTGCCCAAGTCCCTCGCCGAACTGGAGGAGATCGCCGACGCCGTGGCCCGCCACGCCGCGCCCGACGTCGTACTCCTCGCCGGCGGGCGGGTCAAACACATGAGCCTGGGCATGAATGCCGTACTGGAGCGCTTCTTCGGCGAGGTCCGGCCGCAGCTCGCCCGGCAGAAGTCCCGGATCCTGCTGGCCAGCAGCCCCAAACCGGTTATCGCGCCCCCGCGGTTCCCCGTCTCCGCGGACAATGCCGAGCTGGTCCTGACCGTTTATGCCCGCGGGGCCGTCTTTGCAGGAACGGGACTGGACATGGGAACCCGTTTCCTCCTGGACTTCCTCCCGCAGATGCCGTCTGCGCACCATGCCGTCGATCTGGGGTGCGGCACCGGGATCCTCGCGGCCATGTATGCCCGCGCCCACCCGGCGGCCAGGGTCACAGCCACGGACCAGTCAGCGGCCGCCGTCGACTCCGCCCGTGCCACCGCCCTGGCCAACGGGCTCCAGGACCGGGTCGATGTCCGGCAGGACGACGCTATGGACTCCCTGCCGACGGCCAGCGCCCAGCTGATCCTGCTGAATCCGCCCTTCCATGTGGGGGCCGCGGTCCATGCCGGGGCAGGCATCAAGCTGATAGAAGCTGCGGGGCGGGTCCTCGCTCCGGGCGGGGAACTTTGGACGGTGTTCAACAGCCACCTGCACTACCGGCCGGTGCTGGAGCGGCTGATAGGCCCCACCCGGGAGATCGGCCGGAACCCGAAATTCACCGTGACGGCGAGCATCCGCAAATCTGCGGACGTATGAAGCAGGGGTGTGGGCGGCTCCCGGCGCGTGACGTAGCATTCTCACATAAGCAGTGCTTGGCCAAGATGTTTAGGGGTACCAGTGTCTGAGATCCGTCAGCCCTCGCCGAGGCGCGGAACCAATTTGCCCCGGATGGGCGATTTCAACCTTACGGTCATCGTCGATGCCATCCGGCGCTCCCGGGCCGGACTGAGCCGGGTGGAGCTGGCCAAGATCGTCGGCCTGTCCCCGCAGACGATCTCCAACATCACCCGCCGCCTCCTCGACCAGAATCTGATCTACGAGGCTGGCAAGGCGGGCACCGGGCCCGGCAAGCCCCGGACCATTCTCCGGCTCAATGCCGCCGGAATGTCTGCCGTGGGCGTCCACCTGGACCCCGCTTTGACCACCTTCGTGGTGCTGGACCTCCTGGGAGCCGTGGTCAAACACTCCAGGATCAAGACTCCAGCCGGCACCGATCCCAAGGCCGTCATCAACACCATCGCCGACGAGATCAAGCAGCTCATCTCAGACTCCGGCGTGGACGCGTCCAGGATCGCCGGACTGGGTATCGCCTCGCCCGGCCCCATTGACCTCAACGAAGGCACGGTTGTTGACCCTCCGCTCCTGCTCGGCTGGGACCGGGTCCCGCTGCGCGATGCCCTGGCGGAAGCCACCGGGCTGTCCACCATTGTGGACAAGGACGTGACCAGCGCGGCGGTGGCCGAAACCTGGGCCGGCGGCCCCAGCGGCGCGGGCAGCTTCATTTTTATGTACATGGGAACCGGGATCGGCTGCGGGATCGTCCTCAACGACGAAGTGGTCCGCGGCACCTCCGGGAATGCCGGCGAAATCGGCCATATCATGGTTGACCCGGGCGGGGCGCCCTGTGACTGCGGGCTGCGCGGCTGCGTGAAGTCCTCCTGCATCCCGCAGGTGCTGGTGGCCCAGGCCGTCGACGCCGGTGTGCTGGCCGCCTCCCACCAGGCCGCGAACGGCCCTGCGATCCAGGAAAGCTTTTATGCGCTGTGCGCCGCGGCCGCCGCAGGGGACCAGCGCGCCACCGACATCATCGACCGCTCTGCCGTGCTTGTCGCCCGGGCCGTCTCGACAATCACCAACGCACTGGACGTGGACCGCGTGGTATTCGGCGGCCCTTTCTGGACCTGCCTCGCGGACCGCTACCTGGCCCGGATCCCGGAACTGGTCAGGGAAAGCAGTGCCACCCGGAAGATCCACGAAATCGAGGTGGTGGGCACCGGCGTCGGCGAAGATGTGGGCGCTATCGGAGCAGCCTGCCTCGTCCTGGAGCACATGCTGGCGCCCCGCTCGCAGCGCCTCCTGCTGGAGGGCTAGCCAGCCGGGCCGCTGATCCGCGCCCGGCGATGCGCCGCTCAGTCGATATCCTCGATGACGGTGCCGAAGGGGATACTGTCGTCGAGGTGCGCCTGATGGCCGTGCGGAAGCACGAGAATCCTGACGCCGTGCGCCTTGTCCGCCGCGGACTGCATCAGAACGGGCCGGACCGTGTTGACGAAACTCTCGCTCTTGCCGGCGAGGTACTCCTGGTAACTGGCTGGAAGCTGGATCATGGCAACAGGATAGTCCTGCGCAGGCGCAATGGGGAGGGGTCCCCATTGCCGGATCCATGGGCACGGGCTTGGATAGGATGGCCGGTGGCGCGGCAGCTGCCGCCGCCGGACCAGACCAGCTACCAGGGGGACCTCCACGTGCTTCAGACTATGGCCGCCGTCCGGATCGAACCGGCCGAACTGGCCCGGGCGCAGCAGACCCTGGCCGCGATTTCCCGCAGCTTCGAGGCCAAGGTGGTGGGCCAGGGCAGGCTCCGCGAATCCCTGCTTGTGGGGCTCATGACCGGCGGGCACATCCTGCTCGAAAGCGTGCCGGGCCTGGCGAAGACCACGGCCGCCCGGACCGTGGCCGAGGCGATCAGCGCCGACTTCCGCCGGATCCAGTGCACGCCTGACCTGCTGCCCAGCGACATCCTCGGAACCCAGATCTACGACGCCGGCCAGGGCACCTTTGTCACCCGGCTCGGCCCGGTGCACGCCAACATCGTCCTGCTGGATGAAATCAACCGCTCCAGCGCCAAAACCCAGAGCGCCATGCTCGAGGCCATGCAGGAGGGCCAGACTTCCATCGGGGGACAGGTGCACCCGCTGCCCGCCCCGTTCCTGGTGTTGGCCACCCAGAATCCCATCGAGCAGGAAGGCACCTACCTGCTGCCCGAGGCCCAGATGGACCGCTTTATGCTCAAGGATGTGCTGGACTACCCCACCCCCGCCGAAGAGGCCGAGATCATCCGCCGGATCGACGCCGGTGTCTTCAGTGCGGAGCAGAAGCCGGCGGCCGCCGCCTCCCTCGATGCCGTCTCGGAGCTGCAGGAAACCGTCCGCCGGGTGTACATCGATCCGGCCATTGTCCGGTACATCGTGGGCCTGGCCTTCGTCACCCGCAACGCCGGCCAATACATCGACGCGCGGCTTGCCGGCTTCATCGAGTTCGGCGCGAGCCCGCGGGCCAGCATCGCCTTCAGCCAGGCCGCCCGCGCCGTAGCCCTGCTCAACGGACGGGACCATGTCATCCCGGAGGACGTGAAATCGCTCGCGCACCGAGTCCTCCGGCACCGGCTGATCCTGGGCTTCGAGGCGGTTGCCGAGCAGGTGCCGGTGGAAACCGTCATCGACGCCATCGTCGCCGCCGTCCAGACCCCTTAGAGATGGCTCTCCTCCGCCGCGTGAAGTCGCAGATGTCGATCTTCGCGCACCGCAGGGCCCGCGGCCTGCTCGAAGGCGAATATGGCTCCGTCTTCAAGGGCCGCAGCCTCGATTTCGATGACCTGCGCGCCTACGTGCCCGGCGATGAGGTCCGCGACATCGATTGGAAAGCCACGGCCCGCCACGGCTCACCGCTGGTCCGCCATTACCTCGCCGTCCGCCGGCAGACCGTTCTCCTCGTCACCGATACCGGGCGCAACATGGCCGCCGAATCCCGCGACGGCGAGGAGAAGAAGGACGTCGCCGTGATGGTCCTCGGCGTCGTCGGGTACCTTGCCCACCGCCACGGCGACGCCGTCGGACTGGTCAGTGGCGACGCCGGCGGTTCCCGGACGCTGCCGGCCAAGACGGGCGAAGCGCACCTCGAGCGGCTGCTGCGGGCAGTCCATGACGGTACCTCCCTGTCTTCGGCGCCGAGCCGGATCGAAACCCAGCTGGACTTCGTTGCCCGGAACTACGCGCAGCGGATGCTGCTCCTGGTTGTCGCCGATGAAGTGCTGCCCGGTGCGGAGACGGAGCGGCTGCTCCGCCGGCTGCGGGCCCAGCACGAGATTCTATGGTTCACCGTCCGGGACGCGGAACTGGCAGGGGCGGGGGCGCGGGCCGGGGACGCCGTCGACGTGGCAACTTCCGGACTGCTGCCGGGCCGCCTCGCCGCGTCCGCCTCGCTGGCCGGCGCCTACACGCGGGCCAGGGACGAACGCGACGCCGCACGGCTGTCCCTGCTGCGCCGGCTGGGCATCGCCGAAGCCGACGCCGGAGGCAGCCGCGACGTGGTCCCCGCGGTCTTTTCGCTCCTGGAACGGCACCGCCGTGGACGGTAGCTTCTACGGGCCCCTCGGCTACAGCGGGTGGTTCCCCTGGGCCGCCCTGGGCCTCGTGGTTCTCGTGGCGGCCTGGTACGCCTACGTCGTCCTGAGCACCCGCCGCCGGACCGGGCCGGGGGCGCGAGAAGCGGCGCGGTTCACGCCGCCGTCGGACATCTCCGGGCTCCAACAGGACTACCTGCGGCGGATCGATGCGGTCGCCCGGGAGGCCCAGGCTGGCGCGCGCTCTGCCCGCGCCGCCCACCAGGAGCTGAGCCTGCTGATCCGCGGCTTCACCCGGGACGTCTCGGGGGTGGACGCTCCGCGCATGACGCTTGCCGACCTCCGGTCCGTCGAGCCGCACGGCGGGAACCTGCCCGCCGTGGCGGAGGCCATCGGCCGGTTCTACCCGGCAGAATTCGCGGCCGCCCCGGGCTGTGCTGTGCCGGGCTCTGCCTGCCATGCTTCCGCTGTCCCGGAAGCGGCCGAGACCGCGCGGGAGGTGATCCGGTCATGGAACTGACCTTCTGGTGGATCCTGCCCGCTGCCCTGGTCACTGCCGTCGCGGCCTGGTACCTGGCGAACCGACGGCCCCGTCCGCTGGACGCCCGACGCCGGCCGGTCGCGCACAGCGACCGTCTCACGGCGTTGCCCGAGTACCAGGCGGCCCTGAGGCGGCACCGCAGCGGGCTCCGGGTCATCGCAGCAGCGGGCGTCGTGCTGGCGGTTGCTGCCGTCGTGGCCGCGGCCCGGCCTGCCGAGCGCAGCACCGTCCGCCCCGAACAGCACAAGCGGGACATCATCCTCTGCCTGGACGCCTCCGGGTCCATGACCGGTGCCGACGCCGCCGTCGCGGAGGTCTTCGGCCAGCTCGCGAAGGAGTTCGACGGCGAACGCATCGGCCTCACGGTCTTCGACAGCAGTGCGGTGCAGGTCTTTCCCCTGACCGACGACTACGACTATGTCCAGGAGCAGCTGCGGCAGGCGAAAGAGGCCTTCGAAGGTGCCGGCAGCCGCAGCTTCCTCGACGGAACCTGGAACGGCGAGGGCTCCTCCCTGATCGGCGACGGGCTGGCGTCCTGCGTGCAGGGCTTCCCCACCACCAATGCCGGGACGGGAACGGGGGAACGCGCCCGCTCGGTCATCCTGGCCACGGACAATTTCCTCGCCGGCACGCCCATCCTCACCCTGGCGGCGGCCGGCAGCCTGGCGAAGGGCCGGAACGTAGCGGTCTACGCCCTCAACCCCGGCGACTACGACTTCGGCGACGGCACCGAAGCAGCCACGGAACCGCGGCAGCCCGGCGCCTCGCTGCGCGCGGTGGCGGAGGGTTCCGGCGGCGCCTACTACGCCCTCAACAGCCCCGGGGCGGTGCCCGGCATCGTCGCGGGGATCGAGGCGGGCCAGGCCGCGGCACTCCGGGGGGCACCCCGGGCCGTGGTCTCCGACCGCGCCGAGGCGCCGCTTATCGTGGCTCTGCTCGCGGGCCTGGTCCTGGCCGGCGCGTCCTGGCGGCTGACGCGATGACGTTCAACCCCGTACTGCCGTGGTGGCTCATGGCCGTGCTGGCCGCCGGCATTGTTCTGGGCATCTGCTGGGTCCTGCTCCGTTCCCGGCAGCAGCTCGCGCCTTCCGGGGAGCTCCGCGGCTGGCTCTTTCGTGGCAGTCTGGTGCTCCTGCTTCTTCTGGCCGCAGCCCGTCCCGGGGTCCCGGGCGGCGCCGTACCGGCGGCCGCCAGCGGGCTGAATGTGTTCTTTGTGGTGGACACGAGCAGCAGCATCGTTGCCGAGGACTTTTCCCCGGCCGGGCAGCAGGGCGTCGGCGGAACGCGGCTCGACGGCGTTCGCCGGGACATTCGGACCATCGCCGACGAGCTCGCCGGCGCCCGCTACTCGCTCATCAGTTTCGACTCAGAGTCAGTGCTGCGGATGCCCCTGACGGCGGACGCCTCCGCGCTGGACACAGCGGTGTCCGTGCTGGGCCCCCAGATCACCTCCTACTCCAAGGGCAGCAGCGTCACCGCGGCCCGCACCGTGCTGGCCCAACGGCTCGCGGCGGCCCGCGACAGCCACCCGGAGCGGCCCCGCCTGGTGTTCTACTTCGGCGACGGCGAACAGACCAGCGCCACGGCACCCCAGGCGATGGGGCTGGACTCCTCGCTGGTGAGCGGCGGCGCCGTGCTGGGCTACGGCACTGCGGAAGGCGGCAGGATGAAAGAGAACAGCGGCGACCCGGCGCGGCCCGCCGTGGACTACATCCAGGCCCCCGGCGGTGGTGGCCCCGGCAGTGGCAGCCAGGCCGCGGTATCGCGGATCGACGAGGAGATGCTGCGGGACATCGCCCGCGGGCTCTCCGTGCCCTACGTCCACCGGGCCGCCGGCGATTCCGCCGCCCCGATGCTGCAGAAGGCCATGCCCGGCACGATGGAACGCACTGGGGAGCCGCTCGAGGGCAGGACCGAGCTGTATTGGCTTCCCGCGCTCGCCGCCTTCCTGCTGGCGCTGCGCGAAACCCTGCTGGTGTTCCGCCAGCTCCGGGAGCTGCGGCCGGTCCGCAGCGCATCTCCGGGCACGGCACCGGCTGCGGCCAAAGGGCTAAACACTTGAGCGGCCAGCCCGCCAACCGGCGCCGTCGGCTGCTGCTCTGGTCCGCCCTGCCCGGGCTGCTGGCGCTCGCGCTGGCTGCAAAACTGCTGGCCGCGGCGTGGTTCGGCGGGCAGGCCGCGGCGGCCTTCGCCCGCAGCGACGCACCCGCCGCCGGGTCCGCCGCCTCCGCCCTGGCCTTCGCGAACTTCCTGGAGCCGCACAAGGCACCCTTCGCCGCGGGCGACGCCCTGGCGCTCCGGGGCGACTACGCCGGTGCACGCACCGCCTTCGAGGCGGCCCTGGCCGGCGCCCCGCCGGAGGATGAATGCCGGGTACGGGTGAACCTTTCCCTCAGCATCGAGCGGCTCGGCGATGCCGCCCGCGCCGCAGGTGCCGCCAGCGCCGGCACTGACGACGGCGTCCGACTGCTGGAGGAGGCCCTGGCAGTGGTCAGGGCCGCGCCGCCCGGCTGCTCCGCCGTCGACGCCGACAGTGCCGACAGCGGGGCGGGGGAGAAGCTGCAGACCGCAGGGCAGCGGCTGGAGGAGAAAATCGAGCGGCTCCGCGGCCAGCCGGAATCCGTCGAACCCGGCACAAAACCCGGACCGGAAGACGGCAGCGCCGCGGACCCGGGGGGCTCTCCCGAGACGCGGCTTGAACAGCTCAGGGAGTCCGGAGAGTCCGCCCAGCAGGAGCGAAACCGCGGCCTGCAGCGGGAGGAGTATCTCAACGGCAGCAGCCCCGGCCCGCTCACGGACAGGCCTTGGTAACTTCCCGGGCGAAGAATATTCTGTCGCACCCCGAAATATGCCGTAAAGGTGCGTCTTAATTCGGCGGCGGACTTGAACGTCCCCGCCGCCGGGTCCTAGAGTTCAATACAAGTTACCCCGGTAACGTGTCAGCGATCCTCCGCTGAAGGCCAGCCCCTGGAACATTTCACGGGCGGCCGAGGAGGGTGTGGGTGCCCCCATGTGGGCCTGACATTTGCTCACGGACAACTTCGTATCAGGCGTAACAGTCGCGGCTGCGTCCTGCCGAAGTTTTCACCGTGTTCCCCACCTCAATTCACCGACGGCCCCCGTCTTCCGGGCAAAGCCGTCAGTGTTCACAGTCAAGGACGCAAATGTCTCCTCCAAGCCTTATTGACACCCATCCGAATCTTGCCGGCGCGGCCCCCGTGGCCCTGTCCTATGAACTGTTCCCGCCGCGGTCGCCCGCGGCTGCGGAATCGCTCTGGGCCACCATCGGCGAATTGGAAACCACGGACCCGGACTACGTTTCCGTGACCTACGGCGCCAGCGGCTCCAACCGGAACACCGCCGTCGAGCTCATCAACCGGCTCGTGCAGGAAACCACGCTCCGGCCGCTGGCCCACCTGACGTGCGTGGGAAACTCCCCGCAGGAACTCGCGGACATCATCGGCGAACTGCTCGACGTCGGCGTGCGCGGCATTCTGGCCCTGCGCGGCGACCAGCCCAGGGACGGCGTTATCCCTCCCGAGGGATCGCTGCGCTACGCCCAGGACCTGATCGAGCTCATCCGGCGCGTGGAACAGCGCCGGTCGGCGCTGCTGTGCGCCGGAAAAGTCGCCGTCGGTGTCGCCGCGTACCCCACCCGGCACCCGGAATCCCCGAGCGAGGCGCACGACGTCGAGGTGCTGCTCGCCAAGCAGCGCTCCGGCGCCGACTTCGCCATCACCCAGGTCTTCTTCCACACCGAGCAGTACGCGGACCTGCTCACCCGGGCACGCCGGGCCGGCGTCACCATCCCGATCATCCCGGGCGTGATGCCGCTGACCAGCATCCGGCGGCTCACCCGCCTGGCCGAGCTGACCGGCGTCGAACCGGACCCGCACGTGATCGAACAGCTAGCCGCCGCCGATACCGACGCCGAACGGACCCGGATCGGGGTCAGCGCCACCGTCGACCTCGCCAATGCGGCCCTCGACGCCGGCGCCCCGGGCCTGCACCTCTACACGTTCAACGAACACACGGCCGCCCTCGAAGTGCTGGACAGGCTCGCGCTGCCCCGGCCGCGAAGGGGCAACCGGCACGGTAGCAGCCAGCGCAATGCCGGCCGCCGCCAGCTCGCCAGCTGACCGCACCTCGCCAACTAAGCACCCCGCCAACTAGGCACCCCGCCAGCCAGGCACCCCGCCAGCCAGGCACCCCGCCAGCCAGGCACCCCGCCAGCCAGGAACAAAACATCCCTCCGCACCAAGCCACCAATTTTTAGGACCTCCCATGACTGACCAGCACACGCCCCGCAGCACCACCCCCTTCCCGTCCGCCTCGATCCTGGGCTACCCGCGCATCGGCCGCCGCCGTGAACTCAAGAAGGCCGTTGAAGCGTACTGGGCCGGCACCATCGACGCCGCCGCGCTCGACGCCGCCGCCAAGGAGATCCAGCTCGGCACCGCCCGGCGCCTCCAGAGCCTGGGCCTCACCGAAGACGCGGCGGTCCCCGGCACGTTCTCCTTCTACGACCAGGTGCTCGACGCCGCCGCCCACCTCGGCGCCGTGCCCGCCCGCTTCGGCAACCTCCTCGACGCCGGTGGCCAGCTCGACATTGACGGTTACTTCACCCTCGCCCGCGGCACCAAGGACCAGCAGCCGCTGGAAATGACCAAGTGGTTCGACACCAACTACCACTACCTCGTCCCGGAAATCGGCCCGGACACCACCTTCGCTCTGACCTCCCACCGGATCGTCGAGGAATTCGCCTACGCCCTCGCAAACGGGGTTCACACCCGCCCGTACCTCGTCGGCCCGGTCACGTTCCTGCTGCTGAGCAAGGCCTCCGACGACGCCCCGGTCGGCTTCAGCCCGCTGTCCCGCCTCGAGGACATCCTCCCGGTCTACGCCGCGCTGCTCGAAAAGCTCGCCGCCGCCGGCGCCAGCTGGGTCCAGCTGGACGAGCCCGCCCTCGTGGTGGACCAGGACACCGCTGCCGGGGAGATCCAGGCCGCCGTCGCCCGCGCCTACGAGGTCCTCTCCGCCGTCGCGGGCCGCCCGCAGCTGTTCGTCTCCACCCCCTACGGCGCGCTCAACGGCCAGCTCGGCACCCTAGCCGCGACCGGCATCGACGCCCTGCACCTTGACGTCTTCAAGGGGGAGGTCCCGTCCGCCGCGGCGCTGGCCGCGCTGGGCGATACCACCCTCGTCGCCGGCGTCGTGGACGGCCACAACATCTGGCGCAATGACCTCGCCGCCTCAGCGGACAAGATCGCCGAGCTCAAGAAATCCGTCGCCAGGCTGGCGGTCAGCACCTCCACCACCACCGCGCACGTCCCGCACGACGTCGACGAGGAGACCCAGCTCTCCGCGCAGCTGCGCAGCTGGCTGGCCTTCGCCGACCAGAAGGCCACCGAGGTGGTGACCCTCGCCGGACTGCTGACCGACGAGGCAACCGGCGCCCCATCACGGGATGTCCAGCCGGCCATCGATGAGGCTACCCGCATCATCGCCGACCGCGCCGCCGCTGACGGTGTCCGCCGCGCCGAGGTCCGGAACCGCACCGCCGCCCTGACCGACGCCGACTACAGCCGCTCGGCGTACGGCGTCCGCGAAGCCGCTCAGACCGCTGCCCTGCACTTGCCGCCGCTGCCCACCACCACTATCGGCTCGTTCCCGCAGACCGGTGAAATCCGCACCGCGCGGGCCCGCGCCAACAAGGGCGAACTCAGCACGGAACAGTACAAGCAGCTCATGAAGGATGAGATCAAGCGCGTTGTGGAGCTGCAGGAAGAACTCGGCTTTGACGTGCTGGTCCACGGCGAGCCCGAGCGCAACGACATGGTCCAGTACTTCGCCGAGAACCTCGAAGGCTTCGACGTCACCGTGCACGGCTGGGTCCAGTCCTACGGCTCACGCTGCACCCGGCCGTCCATCCTGTGGGGCGACGTCACCCGCAGCGCCCCGATCACGGTGGAATGGGCCCGCTACGCGCAGTCCCTGACGAACAAACCGATGAAGGGCATGCTCACCGGTCCTGTCACCATCCTCGCGTGGTCCTTCGTCCGCGACGACCAACCCCTCGGCGAGACCGCCAACCAGGTGGCGCTGGCCCTCCGGGATGAGATCGCCGACCTCGAAACCGCCGGCATCCAGGTCATCCAGGTGGACGAGCCCGCCCTGCGCGAGCTCCTGCCCCTGCGCACAGCGGACCAGGCCGCGTACCTGGACTGGTCCGTTAAGTCCTTCCGCCTCGCCACTGCCGGCGCCGGGGACAGCACTCAGGTCCACACCCACCTGTGCTACTCGGAATTCGGCGCCATCATCGACGCGATCGACGGCCTCGACGCCGACGTCACCTCGATCGAGGCGGCACGGTCCCGGATGGAGGTGGTCCACGACCTCGAGTCCCACGGCTTCGGCCGCGGCGTGGGCCCGGGCGTCTATGACATCCACTCGCCGCGCGTCCCGGGCCAGCAGGAAGTCACCGAACTGCTCAGCACCGCCGTCCGGCACGTCCCGTCCCGCCAGCTCTGGGTCAACCCGGACTGCGGGCTGAAGACCCGCGGCTACACCGAGACTGAGGAGTCCCTGCGCAACCTGGTCGCGGCCACCAAAACGGTCCGCGCCGAACTGCTGGAAGCGGCCAAGTAGCAGGCGGCTGAACCAATAAGTTCATCGATTGCTGAGCAATGGCCGTTTTGAGGGCTCAAAAGGGCCGTATCGGAGCAATCGATTCAGGATTCCCAGAGGATCTCGTCGTCCACGACGCCGTCCTCGTCCGCGGAGGCTACGAGGACCTCGTCGGTGAAATGTGTGCCAAGGGTGAAGTCCAGCACGAAGTAGCGTTCCGGCTGGCCGGGGAAAATACCCACATGGCCCAGCTTCAGTGCCTTAAGAAAGACCTGGTCTGTGAGCTGGGCCTTGTCCTCGACGCCGAAGACCTTCCGCAGCTGCTCGTCCTTGATCGCGTTGCAGTGGAAGTGCCGGTACTCCTGCGGGCTGGTGCCTTCCTGCTCCAGTTCATCGGCGATCATCTCCCGGACCTGGTCCACGAGTTCGGGCAGGAAGCGCAGTCGGTAGTCGACTTTGTGCATGGCCGCCTCGTCGAAGTGGTCATGCGCATTGACATTCAAGTCAAGCTCCACGGTGTGGCCCGCCAGGTCCTGCGTGGCGGTGAAATTGTGATCCCGTCCGTGGTTGAGCTCGACATCGCCGAAGTGCTTGCTCGCTACCTTGTTCATACCTTCAACATAGTCCTGAATACCGGCCCGTTCCAGCGTTCCCAAGCTTTTCTCCGGTATCTGACCAGTTGGGAGACCGGTGGCCGGTACATTGAGCGGATGCAAACAGTTGCCCCCGCCGTCGCCCGTTCCCGTGAAGTTTTTGACAGCGGGATCACCCGTCCGCTGGCCTGGCGGCTGGAGCAGCTGTCCAATCTGCGCCGGATGCTGATTGAGCGGCGCGACGACTTCGCGGCGGCACTCGGCAGCGATCTGGGCAAGCACGCCACCGAAGCGCAGCTAACGGAGATCGGCTTTGTCACGGCCGAGGCCGCGCACCTGGCGAAGAACCTTCAGGCCTGGCTGCGGCCGCGTCCCGTGCCGGTGCCGCTGTCCGTCCAGCCGGCCAAAGCCTGGACCGAACTGACGCCGCTGGGCGTGGTCCTGGTGATCGGCCCGTGGAACTACCCCCTGCAGCTGGTGCTCGCCCCGCTGGCCGGCGCCCTGGCAGCCGGCAACACCGTGATGCTCAAGCCCAGCGAACACGCCCCGGCCACCTCGGCGGCCATGGCACGCTGGATCCCGGAGTACCTGGCCGGAGCGGCCGAGGTGGTCCAGGGCGGCATCCCCGAGACCACCGCCCTCCTCGCGATGCGCTTCGACCACATTTTCTTCACGGGCGGCGAGGTCGCGGCCAAGGCGGTGCTGCGGGCGGCGGCGGAGAACCTCACCCCGGTGACCCTGGAGCTGGGCGGGAAGTCCCCTGCGTACGTGGACGCCTCCACGGACCTGGCCAGGGCGGCCAAGCGGATCGCGTGGGGCCGGTTCCTGAATGCGGGCCAGACCTGCGTGGCGCCCGATTACATCCTGGCCACCGAGGATGTGCTGGTTCCCTTGGAACGCGAGCTGGTCAAGGCCATCCGTGCACTCTTCGGGGCGGATTCTGCCCTCAGTGAGTCCTATGGCCGGATCGTCAATGACCGGCACTTCGCGAGGCTCGCCGCCCTCGCGGACGGCAGCACCGTGGCCCACGGCGGGGAACGGGACGCCGCCAGCCGCCACTTCGCCCCGACGCTGCTGCGGCCCGCGCCGGGGGACACGGTGATGGGGGAGGAGATCTTCGGGCCGCTGCTTCCGCTGGTCCCGGTGGCCGGACGCGACGAGGCCATCAGGATGATCAACGACGGCGCCAAGCCCCTTGCGCTGTATGTCTTCAGCAACGACCCGGAGACCCGCCGGGCCTTCTCGGAACGGACCTCCTCGGGGGCCCTGTGCTTCGACGTCCCGGCCGCGCACCTCCTGGTGCCGGGGCTGCCGTTCGGCGGCGTGGGCGGCAGCGGCATGGGCGCCTACCACGGGGAACACTCGCTGCGGACGTTCTCGCATGAACGCTCCACCCTGTCCAAGCCGCACTGGCCCGAAACCCTGGAACTCATCTTCCCGCCCTACACCCGGGCGAAGCACCGGATCATCAGTTCGCTGGTGGCCCCGGCGGGAAAGCGGCCCGGGAAGCGCTAGCCGGCGGCGGGAAACTCCGGGGGCGCGCTCAGCCCGTGCGGGTACCCCCGGGTTTCTGCAGCGTTGCTTTGTTCGACGGGTCCTTGTGCAGCGTGTCCTTGTGCAGCGTGTCGCCCAGCAGCTCCACGAAGAGCTGGACCCGGGCCGTCTGTTTTTCGTTGATCAGGAGTGCGAAGATGTTGCGGGCCAGCCGGATTTCCGGGACATCCAGGACCACCACGCCGGCGGGGCGGTGCCGCAGCGCGAGCTCGGGTACCAGGGCCGCTCCCAGCCCGGCCGCCGCCATCTCCAGGCTGGCGTGGAAATCGTCGCTGTACGCCACCACCCGCGGGTGCAGGTTGCAGCTGGCGAAGAGCCGCTCGATCACGGTGGCGTCGGACGTGCCCGGGTGGTGCACGATCCACGGCATATCGGACAGGTGGTCCGCGGCCACCTTGGAATCCGTGCCGATGCCCCACGCCGCGGGCAGCACCACGCGGAAGTCGTCGTCGCCGATCCATTGCCGGTTCACCGAGTGCGGCCATGCGAGCCCGGACTGGCCCACCTGGTATACCAGGGCCACGTCCAGTTCGCCGCCGGTGCGCAGGCCCTGGATGGTCTGGGCGGGTTCGGCCACGGACACCCGGAGGTCGATCCCCAACTTCTTCCACGCCGGGTTGTCCAGGATCCTGGGCAGCACATAGGTGGCGAGGCTGGGGAAGATGCCCAGCCGGAGCTCCTGGCGGGTGGTGTCTCCCGTCCGCGAGGCCGCCGCCATGAGGGCCTCGATGTCTGTGAGGACCTTGGCCGCGTGCCGGGTCATCACCAGCGCGGCTTCGGTGGGGTGGATACTGCGGGCCGAGCGCTGGAACAGTTCCACGCCGGTGTCGCGTTCCAGCGCGGCCATCTGCTGGGACACCGCCGACGCCGTGTAGCCAAGCCGGGTGGCGGCGGCAGCAAAGGAGCCCAACCGGGTCACTTCAACGAAGGTCCGCAGATGGATGGGGTTGATCAAGGGTTGCCCTTCGCAGGTTCCGGTGAGGCGGGACCGCAATCCCGCTTCATTCTGGCACATTGGTCGGAGGCGAAATGCTTGGAAGCAATACACATCCGGAGCCCCGATGGTTACGAATTGCCCACAAGACGATTTACCGGGACGATTCAGGCAGTCGATGCAGGCAATCGAGTCACACAGCCAAATCGGTCCAACTAGCAAAATCAGCAAACAGGAGCAGATCAGTGTCACAAGCAGCAGGGATTCCGGCGGGCCGGCGGGTAGCCGTCATCGGCAGTGGCGTGGCAGGGCTGACCGCCGCCTATGTCCTCAACCGGCAGGACCGCGTGACCCTCTTCGAAGCCGACCCGCGGCTCGGCGGCCATGCCCACACCCATGACGTGCCGCAGGCGGACGGTCCCGTCCTTGGCATTGACACCGGCTTCATCGTCCACAACGAGCGGACCTACCCCACGCTGCTGCGGCTTTTCGCGGAGCTGGGCGTCGAAACCCAGGACTCGGAAATGAGCATGTCCGTCCGCTGCGACGGCTGCGGCCTGGAATACGCCGGTGCCCGTGCCAAGGGCCGCGGCATCATTCCGCGGCGCTCCACCCTGCTGCGCGGCCGGTACCTGCTGATGCTCGTGGAGATCATGCGCTTCTACCGCCGGGCCCGCGCCCTGCTCGCGGAGGCGGCCCCCGCCGGGAAGGCCGAGCTCACCCTGGGCGAGTTCCTGGCCCGCGAGAAGTTCAGCAGGTACTTCGTCTCCCACTTCATGACCCCGATCGTCAGCGCCGTCTGGTCCTGCGACCCCACCACCGCGCTGTCCTACCCGGCCCGCTACCTCTTCACCTTCCTGGGCCACCACGGCCTGCTCGGCGTCGCGGGCTCGCCCCAGTGGCGCACCGTCACCGGCGGCTCGCGCGTTTACGTGGACAAGCTCGCTGCCACACTGCCGGATATCCGCCTGGGCACCCCGGTCACCGGCGTGCGCCGCCACGATGACGGCGTCGAGCTGACAGCGAAGGACAGCACCGGCACCGTCAGCACCGAAACGTTCGACGCCGTCGTGATCGCCACTCACCCGGAGCAGGCGCTGCGTATGCTGACCGACGCGTCGCCCGCCGAGCGGGCGGCCCTTGCCGGGATGCCGTACTCGGTCAACCACACCGTCTTCCACCGCGACGGCTCCGTGCTGCCGGCCAGTGACAACGCCAAAGCCTCCTGGAACTACCGCCTGCCCTCCTGCGACGCCCGGCCGGACAAGGTCCTGGTCAGCTACGACATGACCCGGCTGCAGCGGCTCGATCCCGCGGACGGCGGCCGCTACATTGTCAGCCTCGGCGAATCCGGGCTGATCGCGGACGCCACGGTGCTGGAGCGCATGGTGTACGAGCACCCGCAGTACACCCCGGAATCCCTCAAGGCGCAGCAGCAGATCCTCGAACTCGGCGATGGCCGGCTGGCTTTCGCCGGCGCCTATCACGGCTGGGGATTCCATGAGGATGGCGCCCTCTCCGGTGTCCGGGCCGCCGCACGGCTGGGACGCGACTGGGACGAGGCCTCGTTCGTGCCGGCCGGCGTCTCCCTCGACCCGGACCTGCAGACCGTCGCCGCGGAGGGCGCATGAGTGCCCCGGCGGCCATCTACCGCACGTCCATCGCGCATGTGCGGCGCACGCCGCTGAAGAATGCCTTCACTTACCGCAGCTACAGCTGGTATGTGGACGTCGACCGACTCCCCACCCTGCCGCGCCTGCTCAGGCCGCTCGCCAGCTTCGCCGTGGCGGACCACCTGGGCGACCCGGACGGCACACTGCGGGGCAACGTTGAACGGTTCCTCGCCACCCGGGGGATAGCGCTCGACGGCGGCCGGATCACCATGCTGGCCAGCGCCCGCGTGTTCGGGTACGTTTTCAATCCCGTGAGTCTCTACTGGTGCCACAATGCCGCCGGGGAGCTGCGCTGCGTCGTCGCCGAGGTCCACAACACCTACGGTGAACGGCACTGCTACGTCCTGGAACCGGACGACGCCGGCCGGGCCAGCGTCCCGAAGGCGCACTACGTCTCGCCGTTCAACGACGTCGACGGCCAGTACCGGATGAAACTGCCGGAACCCGGCGAACGGGTCGCCGTCTCGATCGTCCTGGAGCGGGAGGGGCACCAGCCGTTCATCGCAACCATGGATGGGGACCGCCGGGACGCCACCGTGCCGAACATCCTCGCCGCGGCGCTCGCCGTGCCGCTGGCACCGCTGCGCGCCTCCGCCCAGATCCGCTGGCAGGGAATTAGGCTCTGGGCACGCCGGCTGCCCATCATCAAACGACCACACCACCCTTCACAGGAGGCAGTTCAGTGACAATGACCGATGCGAGCGGATCCGCTGGCGCACAACGGGTTCCCGGCGCGGTGCCCTACACCGTTCCCCAGCCGCCTGCGGTTATCGACGCCGCCATCTGGCCCAGCATCGCCACCGTGCCCGCCGGGCTGAAGGCCGCTGTGGCCGGCCGCGTGGCCCAGGCCATCTTCAAGGCAGCCGTCCGCCGGCTCCCCATCGAAGTCCGGTACCCGGACGGGACCGTCCTGGGCAACACCGGGCCGGGCTCGGGAGTCCCGGTCATGACCATTAACCGGCCGGACGCCTTCGCGGCCCGGCTCGGCGACGGCGGCCTGATCGGCCTGGGCGAGTCCTACATGGCCGGCGACTGGGACGCCGACGACCTCACGGCCGTCATGGAGGTCTTCGCCGCCAGCGTCGGGACGCTTGTCCCTGAACCCCTGCAGCGGCTGCGTGCGCTTTACCTGCCGCGCCAGCCGCACAAGGAACGCAACACTGAGCAGAACACCCGCTCCAACATCTCGCGGCACTACGACCTCTCCAACGAACTCTTTGGGACCTTCCTGGACGGGAGCATGACGTACTCCAGTGCGCTCTTCCCTGAATCGGGAGAGGCCCTGAAGAGCGTCAAATGGGACGGGTTCGGCACCGCCCAGCATGCCAAGATCGACCGGCTGCTGGATAAGGCCGGCGTCACCGCGGGAACCCGTGTGCTGGAAATCGGCACCGGCTGGGGTGAGCTGGCCCTCCGCGCTGCCCAGCGCGGCGCCACGGTCTACTCCGTCACGCTCTCCAGCGAGCAGCAGGAACTGGCCCGCCGCCGCATCGCCGAGGCAGGCCACGCCGACGCCGTCACGATCGAGCTCAAGGACTACCGCGCGGTGGAAGGCGAGTACGACGCCGTCGTCTCAGTGGAGATGATCGAGGCCGTGGGCTTCGAGTATTGGGCCACCTACTTCCAGACGATCGAGCGTGTCCTTGCCCCCGGCGGAAAGGTGGCCATCCAGGCCATCACCATCGCGCACGACAGGCTGCTGGCTACCCGCTCCAGCTACACCTGGGTGCACAAGTACATCTTCCCCGGCGGCGTCATTCCGTCCGTCCGCGCCATCGAGGACATCACGGCCACGCAGACCGGGCTGCGGGTCCGTGAACGCCTCGCCATGGGGGAGCACTACGCGCAGACCCTGCGGCTCTGGGAGGAGCGCTTTATGGCCCGCGCCGAAGAGGTCCGCGGGCTGGGCTTTGACGAGATCTTCCAGCGCATGTGGCTGTTCTACCTCTGCTACTCCCGCGCCGGCTTCGAGACCGGCTACCTGGACGTGCAGCAGATTGTGCTGGACCGCCGGACAGCGGGCGAGGCCGGTAGGGGAGCCTAGGACCGTAACCCGTTGGTTGCGTCACCCTGCGAAAGGCGGGCACCCCGGGGTGCCCGCCTCTTTCGTGTTCCCGGGCTTGTGTTCCCGGACACAACATCCAGTATTTGGCACCACCACCCGGCACCCGTCCGCGACGCCGCGACACGCCGTCCAGCACACGACACGCACGGGAGTTAACTGTGTACAGGTACTCCACAGCCTGTGGATTTCGTCCACTAAAACGGCGGAAATCCGGACATTTTTAGGCCCTCCGCCTGTGGACGGACGGTGCATAAAATGACATACTTGTAATACATCATCTAGGGGTCCGTGCCCACCTCGCGCACTACATGTAGTGCTGCATGTAGTATCGGACTACAGTTCCAGACCAGCGGCAAAGTCCGCCGGCTGGGGCCAGCAACGGATAAGGATTCCTGTCCCGCACCGGCCCGGCGAACGACCAAATACAGACTTCAGTAAAAGGGGACAGGAACCATGAACGTAACGGTTTACACCAAGCCGGCCTGTGTCCAGTGCAACGCGACCTACCGCGCACTGGATAAAAAGGGCATCACCTACCAGAGCGTCGACATCTCGCAGGACGCGGATGCGCTCGAGCGCCTGAAGGCCCTGGGTTACATGCAGGCCCCTGTGGTGGTCACGGACCAGGACCACTGGTCCGGTTTCCGTCCGGACAAGATCGCAGAACTGGCGCTGGCTTCCGCCGCCGCCGTAGCCTGAACCGCTTCGTAAGAATCCACGTCAGTTGAGGTGACTCCCATGGCACCAGTTGCAACAGCAGCGGCCCACGCGTCGCCGGCGGCGGACACTGTGCCGGCGGACACTGTCCGGACCACCGGCAGCCACCTCATCTACTTCTCCTCCACTTCGGAGAACACGGCACGCTTCGTCAGGAAGCTGGGCGTCGACGCCGCCAGGATCCCGCTCCATTCGAGGGAGTCCGCGTTGGTGGCCACCGAACCCTTCGTGCTGGTGCTCCCCACCTACGGGGGCACCGGGGGAGACGGATCCGTTCCGAAGCAGGTCATCCGCTTTCTGAACCATCCGGGGAACCGGCAACGGCTCCGGGGCGTGATCGGGGCGGGCAACACCAACTTTGGGGACAACTACTGCATGGCCGGCGACATCATCGCCGCGAAATGCCAGGTCCCGCACTTATATCGATTCGAACTCATGGGGACGCCGGAAGACGTCGGCCGTGTACAACAAGGATTGGAAGAATTTTGGACACGACTGTCGCAGACACCGAAGTGACCGGATCCGGCAACGCCGGGAATACCGCCGTCGGGAACACCGCCGTTGAGAAGCACGTCGAGAAGCACACCGTTCCCGGTGAGAAGCCGGTCATGCCGGCCGCCTTCCAGGGCCTGGGTTACCACGAGCTGAACGCCATGCTGAACCTTTACGGGCCCAACGGCGAGATCCAGTTCGAGGCCGACCGCGAGGCTGCGCACCAGTACTTCCTGCAGCACGTGAACAACAACACCGTGTTCTTCCACGACCTTGAGGAAAAGCTCGACTACCTCGTGAAGAACGAGTATTACGAGCGTGAGACCCTCGACCAGTACACGATGAACTTCATCCGCGAGCTCTACAACCGCGCGTACAAGAAGAAGTTCCGCTTCGAGACCTTCCTGGGCGCGTTCAAGTTCTACACCTCCTACACGCTGAAGACGTTCGACGGAAAGCGCTTCCTGGAGCGCTACGAGGACCGCGTCTGCATGGTGGCCCTGCACCTGGCCCGCGGCGACGAGCAGCTTGCCCTGCAGATGGTGGACGAGATCATCGAGGGCCGCTTCCAGCCCGCCACCCCCACGTTCCTGAATGCCGGCAAGCGCCAGCGCGGCGAGCTGGTCTCCTGCTTCCTGCTCCGCATCGAAGACAACATGGAGTCGATCGGCCGGTCCATCAACTCAGCGCTGCAGCTCTCCAAGCGCGGCGGCGGTGTGGCCTTTGCACTGACCAACATCCGCGAGGTGGGCGCGCCGATCAAGCAGATCGAGAACCAGTCCTCCGGCGTCATCCCCGTGATGAAGCTCCTCGAGGACAGCTTCTCCTACGCCAACCAGCTCGGTGCCCGCCAGGGTGCGGGAGCTGTGTACCTGCACGCGCACCACCCGGACATCTACCGCTTCCTGGACACCAAGCGCGAGAACGCGGACGAAAAGATCCGCATCAAGACCCTCTCGCTCGGCGTCGTCATCCCGGACATCACCTTTGAGCTGGCCAAGCGCGGCGAGGACATGTACCTGTTCTCCCCGTACGACGTCGAACGCGTCTACGGGATGCCGTTCTCCGACGTCTCGGTCACCGAGAAGTACTACGAGATGGTGGACGATTCCCGGATCAAGAAGACCAAGATCAAGGCGCGTGAGTTCTTCCAGACCCTCGCCGAGATCCAGTTCGAATCCGGCTACCCGTACATCATGTTCGAGGACACCGTGAACCGGGAAAACCCGATCGACGGCAAGATCATCATGTCCAATCTGTGCTCCGAGATCCTCCAGGTCTCCCAGCCCACCACGTACCACGATGACCTGTCCTACGACCAGACCGGCAAGGACATCTCCTGCAACCTGGGTTCGCTGAACATCGCCAAGGCGATGGACTCGCCGGACTTCGGCCTGACCATCGAGACGGCCATCCGGTCCCTCTCGGCCGTCTCGGACATGTCCAACATCACCTCGGTGCCCTCGATCGCCCGCGGCAACGACCAGAGCCATGCGATCGGCCTGGGCCAGATGAACCTGCACGGCTATCTGGCCCGCGAGCGGGTCCACTACGGCTCCGAAGAGGGCCTGGACTTCACCAACATCTACTTCTACTCGGTGGTGTTCCACGCTGTCCGCGCCTCCAACCGGCTGTCCATCCAGACCGGTCAGACCTTCGGCGGCTTCGAGAAGTCCAAGTACGCCTCGGGTGAGTTCTTCGACAAGTACACCAACCAGGAATGGGTCCCGCAGACCGCCAAGGTCGCGGAGCTGTTCAAGAACATCCACATCCCCACCCAGGATGACTGGCGCGAGCTGAAGGCCTCCGTCATGGAGCACGGCATCTACAACCAGAACCTGCAGGCCGTTCCGCCGACCGGCTCGATCAGTTACATCAACAACTCCACCTCCTCGATCCACCCGGTGGCGTCCAAGATCGAGATCCGCAAGGAAGGCAAGCTGGGCCGCGTGTACTACCCGGCGCCGTACCTGACCAACGACAACCTGGAGTACTACCAGGACGCGTACGAGATCGGCTACGAGAAGGTCATCGACACCTACGCCGCCGCCACCCAGCACGTGGACCAGGGCCTCTCCCTGACGCTGTTCTTCAAGGACACCGCCACCACCCGCGACATCAACAAGGCCCAGATCTACGCCTGGAAAAAGGGCATCAAGACCATCTACTACATCCGTCTCCGCCAGCTCGCGCTGGAGGGAACTGAGGTTGAGGGCTGCGTCAGCTGCGCACTTTAATCTTCAACTAAATCGCGACAGTACGACGGCGGCAGCCGCCCGCCGTCGTACGCTTCACTTCACGAAGAACCCAACTCTTAGGGGATGACATGACCGCAAAGGTCAAGCTGCTTAGCCACGTTGAAGCCATCAACTGGAACCGTATCCAGGATGACAAGGACGTGGACGTCTGGAACCGCCTGGTCAACAACTTCTGGCTGCCGGAGAAGATCCCGCTGTCCAACGACGTGCAGTCGTGGGCGACGCTGACCCCGGACGAGCAGCAGCTCACCATGCGCGTGTTCACCGGGCTGACCCTGCTGGACACCATCCAGGGCACCGTCGGTGCCGTCTCGCTGATTCCGGACGCGATCACGCCGCATGAAGAGGCTGTCTACACGAACATCGCGTTCATGGAGTCCGTGCACGCCAAGAGCTACTCTTCCATCTTCTCCACGCTGGCCTCCACCAAGGAGATCGACGAGGCATTCCGCTGGTCCACCGAGAACGTGAACCTGCAGAAGAAGGCCCAGATTGTCATGGACTACTACCAGGGCGACGATCCCCTCAAGCGCAAGGTGGCCTCCACGCTGCTGGAGAGCTTCCTGTTCTACTCGGGCTTCTACCTGCCGATGTATTGGTCCTCACGGGCCAAGCTGACGAACACGGCCGACCTGATCCGCCTGATCATCCGTGACGAGGCCGTCCACGGCTACTACATCGGCTACAAGTTCCAGAAGGGCCTGGAGGGCCTGTCCGAGGAGCGCAAGCAGGAGATCAAGGACTACACCTTCGAACTGCTCTTCGAGCTGTACGAGAACGAAGTCCAGTACACGCACGACCTCTACGATTCCGTCGGCCTGGCCGAGGACGTCAAGAAGTTCCTGCACTACAACGCCAATAAGGCGCTGATGAACCTGGGCTACGAGGCCATGTTCCCGGCGTCCGTCACCGACGTGAACCCGGCCATCCTGTCCGCGCTGTCGCCGAATGCGGACGAGAACCACGACTTCTTCTCGGGGTCGGGGTCCTCCTACGTGATTGGCAAGGCTGTCAATACTGAGGATGACGACTGGAATTTTTAGGTCGCAAGTTGAATCAGTTCTGGACACCTTGACCTAGGCCCAACGTGCTCCGCCGAGTGGCAACTTTGGTCTCTTGGCCGTCCCTGCGGCTGATCCTGCGCGCAAGGTCAGCCGTCTTGCGAGTCGGGACTAGTTGTGAGGTTAGAGATTGCGGGCGACTTCAGGCCGGAACCTGTCCGCGTCTAGATATTCGATGCTTACGTGGCGCGATTGAATCATCAACGGTGAACGACTTACTCAGGCTCGTGCTCGGGACGAGGGTCTTTAGAATCGTCCACAACCTAAGGACGAGCCGACGCTTACCTCCTCGTCAGCGGCGATGGGCACTTTAATCGGTTGCGGTGCCCAGTTCCCCGGAGGCAGGAAGTAGCGGGCCCTCTTAGTGTTTTGCATGACCGAACCGCTGCCCAGCAGCCTTGACCGCATTTTTTTCCGTTCGTTTTCACATAGGGGAGAATTTTGGCGAATAAGACCGTGCACTTCATGGAGGCCTGCTGGAAGGATCCCAGCGACAAGGTGAGCCCCATGGAGCTTGGTTTCTGGCGACACTTTGTTGAAGCTGCGGCAGACATGAGTGAACAGGAGCGCACTGTTCCCTACATGGGGCTGTCGTTGGAGGGTGAAACTGGCCGCGATTTTCGAACCTCCCTTGACTACGTCTATATAGCTAAGGAACGCTCCGCGATGGACCGGCCTCACACCAAGCAAGGCCCCGGTCTGTTCGGAACGATCATGGACGGGCCAACGGTGAAGGGCGTGTACGAACCTACATACGCTGCTGGCGTCGGAAGCACCAACGTTGCCGCTTTCATGCGCACGTCAGGCGCTGCGTCTTGGTCCGCGATCGAGGATTGGCTAAATGGAGTGGTTGGGCCCCAGGAAGGAGGCAACCGGGTGGCCCTCCGTGCCGTTGTCTCCCACAACGGCTTTCAGGAGCTGCAGCGCTGCTTTGGAGTGTCCAAAGTCCATGTCAAAGGGGACGCGGACGCATTTCAGGACATAGAAACCAGGGGAGACATCGTCACAGCGGTCCAGCAAGCTGGGCGCGTAGCTAGCGGTCTGAGTATCGATCTCACCTTGAGCTTTGGACACGCGACGCCCGAAGATCACTCGGCCGAACGCCTGAAAGATGAGCTCGAGGACTTCCTAGAGGCGAACAAATTCAATCTGGCAGGCAAGGGCAACAGGGCCAGCGCCACGTTGATGTTCGCCCGCGACGACGGTGGAGTAGATCGCCGACCCGTCGATTTTATCTACAATAAGATCACCACGAAGGAGAGAGTGGACCTCATCGGGGATGAGCCCACGAGGGATTCCGTGCTTCTTGCGTTGCAAAATGCGATCCGGCGGTATCAGAACAACGAACTTTAGAGATAGTCGGGGGTGCCAGCTAGGGTGCGACTCATGAAGAGTGCAGTGAACGCCGTTCAGGACCGACCTCGTCTGGTTACCCTCGTATGCCTTCTCATCCCGGTCATCAATTGGATCTGTGTCCTCCTGGGGCTACTGCCGGACCACTGGTCGCAGCTACGGGGGCTGCCGCTCGGAGAATCGCTGGCGGTCTACATCGGGGTGGCCGGGGCCGCGAGCCTCGTGGCCGGGTTCGCAGGTGTGGTCGTCGTTTTCGGACTCTCCGGAAACAGTCATTCTCAACGAGTATTTCGCGCTTCAGCCGGCAGGTCACTTCGTTCCAACTGGTCGTCAGTGGTGGCCACGGGCTTTGGCGCGGCAGGTATGGCCATCGCCGCCACTCTCATGCCGGTTCTTCAGATGGGATACGCCGCGCCGTGGGTGATGCAGGCTGCGCTGCTCCTCCTGGCGCATGCGGCGCTGCGGATGGTCTGGTTGATGAATAAGCTCATCGAAATGGTGCAGGTAGATGATGCAAGCGTTCTCGACAGAACGAGTGTTAGACCACTGCCTACCATCGAGCGGCGCAGCAACTAACTGGGCCCGGTCCAGGCGGCCCTTGGGTAACATGACGCTCCCAGTCGAGCACGGCGGCGACTGATCTCCACCAGCTGGGTGGGGCGGCCGAGGACGGTGGCCAGGCCGCTGATCGTGTTCGGCCGCCCCGGAACAGCACCCCGAATGTTGCAGTGACAAGTTGCCAGCCCCGTCCTTATGGCCTGGCCTGTGGTGAATGTCAGGCGGGCCCTTCCAAGGCGCCTGACCTTGCGGTGTCTGGAGCGCTGTTGGTTCAGTTGGAATGAACGGCCTTTGCGATCCAATCACGTGCTCGGTTCACCAGTTGCGGGCTTTCAGTCATGATCACGAGGAGACCGGCCTACGCGGACACCCGACGGATCTTGCTGCCGACTGTCCCCGGTCCAACCTGACACCGGAAGCGGGCCTCCCTGTGGGCCCTTCGAAACCTGAAACGATCCCGCACGCAGACGCATGCGGGGTCGTTTCGTCCGGCTAACACCACGGATGTTGGCTGGATCGAGGGCGGAAATCTAACATCGTTCTGAGCTTGTGGATCGTACCGACTCAATCACCAAGTCTAGCCAGACGCGTCGTCGGAGAAGGTGACCTGGATTCCGAGCCCGCCTAACATGCCGGTCAGCATGGTCCTGGTATTTTCGGCAGCCTGCTTCCGCAGCTCCGAAGCTTCCGCGGCGGCGGCAAACTTCGACTCAGCGAGTTTGTAGATTGGCGCTTGGTCGGGCGCTTCGATCGCATCGGCGATTCGATCCAACGCGCCTCGATCCTGACTGTGCATATAGGACTGGTCAAGGTCGAGGTTTGGCTTGTCGAGCCTCGGCTCGGGCAGCCGCACTGTCGCCGATTTGCCGTCCGAAGAAAGCGCAATGTCCTTGTCAGCGAGGCCTGCCAGATCCACATAGGCGTTGACGGTGCCCGCAGCGACAAACAACGTCCGTCGTCCGGCGATGATGGGTGGCACCCACGTTTCGTCGCTCTTGTCGTCGATCACTACCTCAAAGTGGCCGACCGCGGCGTGGTACTGGCTGAGTTTCTGGATGGACTTCAGCATCGCGGGACGGTCCCGGTCGGCCTGGCTTACCCGGAACGGGCTGAACCCAAGAACGTTTGCTACACCGAGTCCGACCAGCGCCAGGACCACCGCCCCAGCCACCGCGATTGCGATTCGCTTGATCATAAAATCCCCTCCGGGCGTTGAGATGGTTTGGGTTTCTTTCCAAACACGCCTGACCCATCGAAGCCGCGGATGACCAGCTCGCCGGCAATCCCGATGCCGATAAGCGCAAGTAGATTGCCATTCCGGGCCGAGCTGGCTGCGATGTAGGAGTTTTGGGACGCTTCAATCGCGGCGATGTCGTTTGCGTACCAGCCGTTGGCGACGCTCTGCTGCGGCGCGCCCTTCGTATCTCCGGCGGTGAGTTCATTTTTGACGGCAGCTGCAGCCAGTTCCGACTTCCAGTCCGAAGGGCTGCTGCCGCTGTGAAATGCGGGGTTGTTGGCGGCCCACGTCGTGACGAGTAGGAGGGTCACGATTGCACCGAGAATGACGCGGGCGAGGTTGGCCGCTCCGATTCTGGCTAGTTTTCGCTGTTTTGACTGGAGCTGCGGTGCGTGGTCCGGCGCAGGCGGTAGTTCAGTAGCCGCGTCGGTGGATGCTTGGTACGTAGTCATTTCCCCGTTTTTCATATTGTTGTTGCAACCGCCTGATGGCGGAAATCTCTTCGTTAGTGCCGCGCCTCGGCAAACCTCGGCGCCATGGACTCCATCTGCTCCATGACCAGTTTGATGGCTTCGGGCTGCTTGTCCGGCGGGTAGCCGAAGCGGACCAGGAGCCGCTTGATCGAGGAGCGCAGCTTGGCGCGGACGTCGTCGCGGACGGTCCAGTCGGTGCGCACGTCGCGGCGCATTACGGACACCAGTTCGCGGGCGATATCAGCCAGGATGCCTTCCCCCTGGACTTCCACCGCGGATTCGTTCAAAGCGACGGCATCGTAGAACGCCAGTTCATCCGAGTTCAGCGGGGGAGTGAACCGAGCTCCGCGGTTGCCTTCGGCGGCGACTTCACGCGCCAGCTCCACCAGCTCCGCGATTACCTCGGCGGATGTCAGCTGCTGGTTGGTGTACTTCTTCATCAGTTCGGTGATCCGCTCGGAGAAGGCACGCTGGCGGATCACGTTGTTCCGCGTCGTTGCGGCGGACTCGTCGGCGATGAGCTTCCGCAAGGCCTCGATGGCCAGCTGCGGGTTCCGTGCCTGCTGGGTTTTGGCAATGAACTCCGGCGTCAGGTCATCCAGGGAAGGCTTGGGCATGCCGGCGGCCTCGTAGATATCCAGCACCTCGCCGGAGGACGTCGCGGAAGCGATCAATGCGCCCAGCAGCCGCTGGATCTCCTCCGGCACCGGTTCGCCGCTGGCCTGCCGGTCGGCGGCGTCGAACTTGGCCATGTACACCCGGGTCTCTTCGTAGACCTGGATCTCCGGCCGCAGCTCCGCCAGTGTCTCGGACCCCGAACACAGCGCCCAGGCACGGGAAAGCTGGCTGGAAAACCGCCGGTACTTCGAGGCCAGCGTCTCCTCGCCAGTGGCCGGCTGGTTCCCCGGCGTCTCCGGGCTGCGCAGGTAGTTCGCGGAACCCGTCGCAGCGGACACAAACGCCTTCGGGCCGCCCTTCATCAGAACGTCCCGCCAGTCGTAGCCAGCGAGGAGGCCGCGCAGGGATTCCACCAGACCGAGTGCAGCCACTACGGCTTCGTCGATGTTCTTACCCACCGGCTTGTTCGCCCTGTCGCCCTTGGTGTATTCGCCCAGTGCTTTGGCCAGGTTCTCCGCCAGCGGCGCATACGCCACCAGCAGCCCGTCCTTCTTGCCGCGGAAGGTCCGGTTCACACGTGCAAGCGTTTGCATCAGCAGCGCGCCCTTGAGCGGCCGGTCCAGGTACAGGGTGTGCAGGGGCGGGGAGTCGTAGCCGGTGAGCATCATGTCCTTGACGATCACCAGTTCCAGCTCGTCGTCCACGTCCTTGAGCCGCTCCTTCACCACGGCGTTCAACGAGTCGCGGCGCACATGGTCGGAGACCGGCGGGACGTCGGACGCGGTGCCGGAGTAGACCACCTTGATCTTGCCTTTGGCGAGGTCATCGGAATGCCAGTCGGGCCGCAGCTCCACGATCGCCGTGTACAGCTTCGCGCAGATTTCCCGCGTCCCGCCCACGACCATCGCCTTGCCCGGCGCCTCGATGAACTTGCCCATCCGTGCCCTGCGGTTCTCCCAGTGCGCCACCAGGTCGGCGGCCAGCGCAGCGATCCGCTGCGGCGCTCCGTAGACAGCGTTCACGACGGCGACACTCGCCTCGACGCGCGCCCGCTCGGTGTCGTCCAGGCCCAGGGTGGCCTCGTCGGCGAGCACCCCTGCGCCGCTGATTCGACTCCGGCCCCACAGCAACGCCTCAGGCCTCCGCTGAGAGGCGCCGTAGGGCTCGGATGTGGATCATTTCCTGTAGACCTCGCGCCGGTGGGCGACGCGCACGACGGTGACGGTCAGAATGTTGTCCTCGATCTCGTAGAGCACGCGGAAATCTCCGATCCGGATCCGCCAGGCGTGTTGTTCGCCGGCGAGCTTCTTGCATCCTTTGGGGCGCGGGTCAGTTTCGAGTTCCGCGATTGAGCTCAGGATCCTCCTTCGCGCTCCCGAGTCCAGCTTGCGGATCTCCTTGGCGGCTCCAGTGGTGAAATCGACCGAATAGCCCACGCCTAGAGTTCGGCCTGCAGTTCGGCTAGACCCTCACGGCCGCCGTCATCCTCGGCTTTGGCTGCGCGGTATTCGGCCAAGTCCACAGCATCTTCGAGTTCCTCAAGGCGCGCATAGTCTTCCACTCCGATCAGGACAGCCACCGGCTTGCCATGACGGGTGATCTGAACGCGTTCGTGCCCGTAATTCGCCCTGTTGACGACGTCGGGCAAGTGTTCGCGCAAGGCCCCGATGGTGACAGAGTTCGGGTTCGGTTCCATGTCTGTAGATTACTCTTTTCCTCTCGTTTTGTACATAATTAGCAAAATGCAAGAATCATACACATAACAAGTTGCTCGGGCTCGTAGTCTCCGAGTGGTCGTATCGTGCCGCCGCCGGGACATCCGCGGCACTCGGCGAAGCCGATCCCGGCGCGTGCGCTATGGGACTGTCTTGGAAGCGGCGATGGCGCGGTCCACGGCATCAACGTCCAGAAGTTCGGGATCGTAAGGCAGCAGCGCACCAAACGCGGTTGTCGGGATCGCTGAGTTTCTGGATGAGGGCTATGTGGTGGTAGCAGGGCAATTGTGAAAGCGGCGCTTTCACAATTGCCTGCTCATTCCATGTGGCTGCCAGCGCACGCATGAACATGAGATTTCGGGGCGAGAGCCCTTTGGATTGAGGAAACCGTTCCCGAAGGTCTGCGGCAAGGCGGCTGGTCACCTTCGCACCCCAGGCTTCCGCTCCTTGGCGATTGAGGATGTCGCGGCCGATAGCCCAATATGTGGCACGTGTTCTTGATTGGCGGCCGCTACGGCGCGGGCTCGACCCAGCTCAACCCGCTGGGAGACGCTGCCGAGTAACTGCTGATACCACTCCGGCATGGCGCTCTTCGCTGGCGTTTCGGGGAAGGACGCACCCCGGCGTGCTTGCGTGTTCCGGGTCTGATGCCCATCTTGTTGGATTCTGTTGGGATCGGTTTACTTGGCGTGGACGTGACAGGTCCCCTCCGCGGTCTTCGGTCTGGATACCTCGACGCTACCGAAGGGGTACGACGCTGAGGCAGAACACGGCTGGCCAACGAAGGTGGAAAGCGGCGCTTGCCACACTTTGCCATTCTTCGACGGCAATGTTGCAACGCGTTGCACAGATGCCTCGGCGCTACTTGCCGTCACACGCCGACCCTGGCCAGAACGGATTCGGCATCTCTGACGTGGAGCTTGCCCGACATGAGCCTGGGGAGGAGCGCGTCGCGCGTGGCTGCGAGATGGGCGTTCTCTTCCTCCACACCGTGGATAACAGCGATTATGGGCCGGTATCGAGCTGCGAAATCAGTTGCTGCGGGGGCGTCGGGATCTTAACTTCTCTTTTCATGTTGGGCAGGAGGTGTGCAACAGCGGATCCTACAGTGGGACACTTCTGCCTCATCGACCGGCTCGTCACCCAAGTCGAACGGGTCATGAAAACCAACGAGCTCAGCACCATCACCGATGACGACATTGAGGCCGCACACTCAACCCTCGTCATTGGAATCAGCTAAAACCGCCAAATCGAGCTGTGAAAAAACCGCCATTCTGAACTAACAATTACCCAAACCGGACCAGGAGCCGTTTGATCGAGGAACGCAGCTTGGCCCGGACGTCATCGCGGACGGTCAAGTCTGTGCGCACATCGCGCCGCATCACGGAGACGAGTTCGCGGGCGGTGTCAGCCAGGACCCGCGGGGCATAACGGTCAAGGCGATGTTGCAGACGCCGTCTGCAACATCGGCACGCGCCTCAATAAAACTTGTGCAGCGGACTGCTGCACGATTCAATTCGACCTAGGTTTTGCCACATGACCGGTGGCCAATGTCGGACGCCCAGGCCGTGGGCGGCCGCCAACTGCTGCAACTGCCCCCTGCAAATGATGGAACGGCTTCGCGACGGGCCAATTTTGCAAGTGCCGCTCGCAAGATTGAGAAAGGGCCTGTCCAAATTGTGCAAGCGGCGCTTGCACAATTGGCATCCCTCTTCTTGGCTAGTTGTGCAGCGCGTTGCACAACTACACGCCGGCCTTCTCCAACAGATTCTCAGCGTGTGTCTTCGGCACCTGCAGCGCCCGCTCCGACGGTAGCTGCCGGACCCGCCGTCGGCGCTCCGTTCAGCGTCAAGATGGGCAACGGCGACGTCGCGGAGATCACGATTGTCTCGGCTGTTCTGAAAGACGCGAATGGGCGCAAAGCCGATCTGAGCCTCTTCGCGGACAAGCAGCTGGCCTCGGGCAACATTCTGCCGGGTGACAAGGCGCGGGGATTCATTGCCTTCGACATCGTCCCCGGTGCGTCAATAGTAATGATCTCCACGCCGCTGATGCAGGAAGCCGCACGGATCCAGATCCCGGCGTAGCCGAGTTCTGGTTTTGGTCCTCTGAAGGTTGAGCTAGGAAGCGGGATCGGAGGTGTGTTTCGCCGGATGGGAGCCGGCGACTTCGGCGCGGACGTCGTCCCCTTCGTGACCGCCCTTCCTTTTGCCGAACGGCAGCACTTTCAGCAGCGGGCCCACGATAGCCATGACGACGAGGCCCCAAGCGAGTCCGAGGACGGCCGAGCACAGGGTGTTCACGAGCCAGGCCAGGAAGCCGCCCGCCACGGGGATCCCTGTGAAAGGGGCTTCGAGGACATGGACAAGGTCATACGGCACGTGCCAGCCGAGATCGTACGCCCCCTGCAGCATGATGTGGCCACCGACCCAAAGCATGGCGATCGTCCCGACGAGGGTTATTGCGGCGAGCACTGAGGGCATCCCCTTGACGAGCAGCTCGCCAAAGCGCTGGGAGCCCGCGGAGTCCTTAGAGGCCAAGTGCAGGCCGAAGTCGTCCATCTTGACAATGAGTGCGACGGCACCGTAAACGAGCACCGTGATCAGGACCGCGACGACGGCCAGGATGATCGCCCGGACCAACAAAGACTCATCGGTCACCTCGTTCAACGAGATAACCATAATCTCGCAGGACAGGATGAAGTCGGTGGTGATGGCGCCCTTGGTGACCTTAGCCTCCGCCTCCGGACCCCGTTCGACCGCCGGCGCCTCTTCGTCCGCGTGCTGGCCGCGGAACTTGTGCCAGACTTTTTCGGCGCCCTCGTAGCAGAGGTAGGTGCCGCCGAGCATAAGGATGAACGGGATGGCACCCGGGACGAAGGCGCTGACGAGCAGCAGTGCCGGCAGGATGATCAGCAGCTTGTTCCGGAGCGAGCCCCAGAAGATCCGCTTGATCATCGGCAGTTCGCGGGACGGGTCCGCCCCCGACACGTACTGCGGGGTAACGGCGGCGTCGTCGATCACCACACCGGCGGCCTTGGCTCCCGCCTTCGCTGCTCCGGCAGCGACGTCGTCCACCGAGGCGGCGGCTATGCGGACCAGAGCTGCGACGTCATCCAGCAGGGCGACGAGACCGCCGCTCACAGACCGCTCCCGCACTGCTTGAGCGGGGACTGCAGGGCATGGAGGCCTCGATTGAGGCGCGTGATCGGCATGCTCAAATTATACAGTCAGCCGAAGCGGGTGACGCCCGTGGCCTCGACTATCCCCGAGAAGGACCGATCCTCCTAAGGTCTTCCTTCAGCGTTCTAATAGGTACTCTTCATTGCCGGGGATCACCGGCTGCGCGGCGGGCCTGAAGGTGTTGTCGCAGGACCGGTAGACCCGCGCAGTACAAGGTCTGACGAGAGAACTACCGGCGAGCGGCTGGAGTGTTCGCCGGCCATGTCGGCAGCGAGGGCATGGACGGCAGCGTGCGCAATGGCGGCGGCAGGCTGGCGGAGTGTTGTCAGCGGCGGATTGGTGAGGGCCATCAGCGTGGAGTCATCGAAGCCGACGATTGACACGTCCTCGGGCACACGCAGCCCCCTGGCCCGCGCTGCGCGGATGGCTCCCAGCGCCATCACGTCCGAACCACACACAATCGCCGTGTGGCCGGAGTCGAGGAGTTCATTGGCCGCGCTCTGGCCGCCTTCCACCGTGAACATGCTGGTTGCCGTATGGGGTTCAGGGTTGTCAATATCCAGGAACTCGGCGAGTGCGATGCGGAATCCGGCCAGCTTCTGCCGGCTGGGAATGAAGCGGTGCGGGCCGATTGCCAGCCCCACGTTCCGGTGCCCTAGGCTGGCGAGATGCTGGACCGCGGTGCGGATCGCGCCGGCGTCGTCATTGGACACCGAGGCTGCCCCAAGTTCCGGGCGGGGGCCGTTAACCAAGACGTAGGGGATGCCCCGCCCGCGCAAACGGTGGTAACGCTCCAGGCTGGCCTGGCCATCGGCGTGGGCGCTGCAGATGAAAATGATGCCGGATGCCCCCTGCGCCACGAGCATCTCGATGTACTCGTCCTCTGTGCGTCCTCCGCCCGGCAAGGCACAGATCACGGGCATGAAGTCCTCCTGGGAGAGAAGGGAGACCACAGCCTGGGCGATGGCCGGAAAGATCGGATTGGTCAGGTCCGGGACGATGATCCCCACTTGCCCCCTGGTGGCGCTGCGGGCGCGGTCCGGGCGCTCGTAGCCCAGGTCGTCCATTGCAGCGAGGACTGCCTGGCGCACCTCCCGTGAAACCCCCTTTCGGCCGTTGACCACCCGGGACACAGTGGCGATGCTGACGCCGACCTTCCGTGCAAGGTCTTCCAGTTTTGGACGTTCGGCTGCGGCAGGTTCCGCCCCGCCCCGGGTCATGCTCATGTTGCTCCTTCGCCGGAACAGCTGTCCGGAAGCTATGGTGCTTCCCAGTGTACGGAATAACAGATGATCAAAACATGAAAAAAAAGCGTGAAATTTTCAGCAAATCATTGACGTGCGCGAGAAAGGGGACCTAGGCTCTTGGATACCCCCGCCCCTCACCGCTGCCGGCCGGGGCGTATTCAAGGAAGGTCTTCCATGACTCACCGCTCCACACTTCTCGGGCCCCCAGCTGCCCTCAACAGAAAACTCGTGGCCGCCCTGGTGGCAGCCTGCGCCACTCCCTTGGCATTGGGAGGGCTGGCCCTCCCCGCGTTTGCAGACCACACCGCCGCGCCCCAGGCCGTGGTGCTCGTCGGCTCGCTGCAATCCGAAATCGGCTGCGCAAAAGACTGGCAGCCGGACTGCGCAGCCAGCAAGCTGCAACCCGTGGAGGGCTCCGCATCGCTCTACCGCGCCACGTTCGATATCCCCGCGGGCACCTACGGCATGAAGGTCGCCCTCAACAATTCGTGGGATGAAAACTACGGTGCAGGCGGAGCAGCCGGGGGTGGCGACGTCGTGCTCAATGCCCCCGGCGGGCCCGTAACTTTCACCTACGACCACGCCAGCCACACTCTCAGTGACGACGTCCCTGATGCGCCCGCGGCTGAGGCAGGATCACACTGGCTGTCGGCGGACACCATCGCCTGGCAGGCGCCTGCGGCCGAAGGCACCACCTACCGGCTTTACAGTGCCCCCGATGGCGGCATGGCCGTGGCCGACGGACGGGTCACCGGCGGAAGCTACACAGCGCTGGAAAAGGCCGGCGAGGCGCTGGACGCCGGTCTGGCAGCCAAGTATCCCCATCTGGGGGACTTCGCCGCCTTTCGGCTGGCGGAAGGTGACAGCCTGCGCGCCGGAGAATTGCTCAAGGGTCAGTTGATCGTCGCCGCTGTCGGGGCGGACGGCAAGGTCACAGCCGCCACCGGAGTCCAGGTCCCCGGGGTCCTGGACACGCTTTACCGGGGCGCAGCGGAGCAGGAACTCGGACTGAGGTGGAAGGGTAACCGGCCAGAGCTTTCCGTGTGGGCGCCTACAGCGCGCAGCGTCACCGTCCACACTTACGCTTCCGGTTCAGCCGGCGATCCTGTATCCAGCCGGACTATGGAACCTGGCAAGGACGGCGTCTGGTCCATGACCGGAGACAAAGACTGGAAGGGCGCGTACTACCTGTACGAGGTGGAGGTCTTTGTGCCGGAAACCGGCAAGGTTGAGCGGAACCTGGTCACCGATCCCTACAGTGTGGGCCTCTCCGCCAACTCCGAGCGCAGCCTTTTCGTTGACGTGGAGGACAAATCCATGGCCCCCGCCGGCTGGAAGAAGCTGCAGAAGCCGGCGCTCAGCAAGCCGGAGGACCTCTCCCTCTACGAGCTGCAGGTCCGTGACTTCTCCATCACGGACGAGTCCGTTCCGGAGGCGCACCGCGGCACCTACAAGGCCTTTACCGATTCCGACAGCAACGGCATGCGGCGACTCCGGGAGTTGACTGAGGCCGGGATGAACGCAGTCCACCTGCTGCCAGTCAATGACATCGGCACCATCGAGGAAAGGCGCAGCGACCGGCTCGAACCGGCCTGTGACCTCGCCGCCCTACCCGCAGATTCGGAGGAACAGCAGTCCTGCGTGGGAAAGACCGCGGCTAAGGACGGGTTCAACTGGGGCTACGATCCGCTGCACTACACGGCGCCTGAGGGCTCGTACGCCACCAACCCGGACGGGACAGCCAGGATCACCGAATTCCGCGAGATGGTGGCCGCGCTGAACACCGCCGGAGCGCGCGTCATCCAGGATGTCGTATACAACCACACGTCGAGTGCAGGTCAGTCCGGGAGCAACAACCTTGACCGGATTGTTCCCGGGTACTACCACCGCCTGAACGCGGCCACCGGATCCCTTGAGACATCGACCTGCTGCGCCAATACGGCCACTGAGAACGCGATGATGGGCAAGCTCATGATCGATTCCCTGGTGACACTTGCCAAGACCTACAAGCTGGACGGCTTCCGGTTTGACCTTATGGGCCATCACTCCAAACAGAACTTGTTGGACGTCCGGGCGGCCCTCGACGAGCTGACGCCGGCCAAGGACGGCGTCGACGGCAAGAACATCACCCTGTACGGCGAAGGCTGGAACTTCGGTGAAGTGGCGGACAACGCCCGTTTTGTCCAGGCCACCCAGGCCAACATGGCCGGAACCGGCATCGGCACATTCAACGACCGCCTGCGCGATGCTGTCCGTGGCGGTGGTCCTTTTGATCCTGATCCGCGGGTCCAGGGCTTCGGGTCAGGCCTGTTCACGGACCCCAACAGTTCGCCGGCCAACGGCACCCCGGAACAGCAAAAAACAGCCCTCCTCCTTGCCCAGGACCTGGTCAAGGTAGGCCTGACCGGCAACCTGAAGGACTACTCCTTCGTTGACCGCACCGGAGCCACCGTCACCGGGGCGGACGTGCCGTACAACGGCGCCCCCGCCGGCTACACCAGCGATCCGCAGGAAGCCGTCAGCTACGTCGAGGCCCACGACAATGAGACGCTCTTTGATTCCCTCGCCCTGAAACTGCCGCAGGACACGGTGATGGCTGACCGGACCCGGATGCAGACCCTTTCCCTCAGCACCACGGCCTTCAGCCAGGGCATCTCCTTCTGGCACGCGGGAGGCGAATCGCTGCGCAGCAAGTCACTGGACCGCAACAGTTACGACTCGGGCGACTGGTTCAACATCCTGGACCACACGGACGCCACCAACGGCTTCGGCCGCGGGTTGCCGCCCAAGGCTGACAACGAGGACAAGTACAACTACATGCGCCCGCTGCTTGCGGACCCCGCGCAGAAGCCTGCCTCCGCTGAGATTGCCGAAGCGCGCGGCCGGGCCGCTGAGCTGCTGCAGATCCGCAAGAGCACGCCGTTATTCCACTTGGGGGAAGCCAGCCTGGTGCAGCAGAAGGTGTCCTTCCCTGCCGGCGGCCCCGAACAGGCGCCGGGCGTAGTGGTAATGCGCATCGACGATACCGTGGGCCCGGACGTGGACAAGGACCTGCGCGGGCTGGTGGTGGTGTTCAACGCCGCCGATGAGCCTGTCAGCCAGACTGTTGCCGGGACAACAGGGGCCGCTTATGCCCTGCACCCGGTACAGTCCGGGGGCATCGATCCGGTGGTCAAGAAGGCCACCCACGATTCGGCGACTGGGACCTTCACCGTCCCCGCCCGCACGGTGGCGGTGTTCCAGGTCCGCTAGCGGTGCGCTGCTTGGCGGCCAGGCACCCGGGGTGCGCTCTTGTCGACGACGGCGGACTCGGCTGCCGCGGCGGCCGGACCCAGCCGCCCCGCCAGGACCCGGGCGAGGAACTCCTCAACCACTGCGGCGAACTCGTCGGGCCGTTCGATCTGCGGCATGTGTCCCGTCTTCGGGAAGACGTGCGACTCGGCGCGTGGAAACGCCACGGCGGCCGCCTCCAAGTGGCTGAAGGGAAGGACGTGGTCGTGGTCGCCCCAGACCACCAGCGTCGGAATGTCCAAAGGCGCCAAGGCCTCCACCAGAGCGGTCCGCCAGCCGGCCCTGATACCGGAGATCGTGCCGAGATCGCGGGCGATTTCTTCGACTGTTTGACGGTGGGCCGCCCGTTGCGACAAAGCGAAAGCATGACCAACACGGGCTTCGGTCACCAGATCCTTGTCGTAGAAGATCGACTCGACAGTGCGGCGGGAAGCCTTCACATCCGGACGCATGAGCAATGCCGCCAGCGGCCTGACCGTGAGCAGGCGCAGGACCAGTGCAACCTCCTGGCCGAACCCGGCGCTGTTGGCCAAAACGAGGGCTGAGACGCGGCTGGGATTGTCGGCAGCGAACCTCATGGCGACGGCGCCGCCGAGCGAGTTGCCCATCACGGGCAGCGGCCGGTGCACCCCAACGGCGTCGAGGAAGTCGGGCAGGACGGCCGCCAGCTTCGCCAACGTCGCCGGCCCGGAGAGGCGCTCGGAGTACGCGAAGCCGGGCAGGTCAACGCTGTAGACGGTGTGGCGTGCCGAGAGACGTTCGTGCTGATCGTTCCAGTCCTCCAGGCTCTGGCCAATGCCGTGCAGGAGCAGCACGGGATCTCCACTGCCGGTTTTCCGGTAGCGCAACCGCGTGCCGCCGGCGTCGACGTGCCCTGTCCCGGGGAGGGAAAGCGGGTCCTGGGCCGCCGCCGAAGTTTCGGGCTCCGGCGCGGCCACCTGCTGCCCGCGGCGACCGAAGCGGACGTGGTCCGTCAGCCTGCCGGCTCTGAGCAGGGCGAAGTCGCGCACATAGTTCTGGTGCAGCCGCCACGGCGAGCCGGCGCCCTGCCTGGGCAGGTGCTCGGCGTCGCGGAGGATGTAGCCGGCCTTCAGATCGATCAGGGACGTCAGCCCAGCGTCCGTCACGCCGGCGGGAGCTTTGGGTGCCACCCATTGCAGGTCCCGGCGGTCGAGGTGCTTCAGCAGCCGGCAGATGTAGCCGGCCACCAGGTCCGCTTTGAGGGTCCAGGACGCATTGGTGTAGCCGATGGTGAGCGCAAAGTTGGGGACGCCGTCGAGCATCATGCCCTTGTACGTCAGGGTCTTGCCGACGTCCACCGGCCCGCCGTCCACGGTCAGCGTCATGCCGCCGATCACCAGCAGGTTCAGTCCCGTCGCTGTGACAATCACGTCGGCCGGAATCGACCCGCCCGAGACCAGGTCGATCCCCTCCGGGGTGATCCGCGAGATCCTGTCGGTCACGATCTCCGCAGTGCCCGCGCTGATGGCGCGGTAAAGGTCGCCATTGGGGATCGCACAGACCCTCTGGTCCCACGGCTGATACGACGGGGCCAGGTGCGTGTCCACCGCAAAGCCCGCCGGCAGCTTGGCGACGGCCGACTTACGGAGGATCGCCTTCATCGTCTCCGGCCGGCGTCGGCTGAGCTGGTAGGTGAACATCGAAAAGAGAATGTTCTTGGCCCGCACGACGCCGTACGCCAGTTGGGCGGGCACCTTGCCCCGGAGGCGGTCCGCCAGGTGGTCGCGGGACGGGACGGGCGCGATGTAGCTGGGGGAGCGCTGCAGCATGGTGACTTTGGCAGCCGACTTTGCCATCGACGGCACGAGTGTCACCGCGGTGGCCCCGCTTCCGATGATCACCACCTGTTTGCCGTCGTAGTCGAGGCCGGCAGGCCAGTGCTGCGGGTGGACGATCGAACCGGAGAAAGTGTCGGCACCCGCGATGGCCGGGGTAAAGCCTTCGTCATAGCGGTAGTAGCCCGAGCAGACGGACAGGAATGAGCAGGTAAATGTGACTGGTTTGGCGGTCGACGCCGGATCGTCCTGCCGGTATTCGCCGCCGGCCGTGCGGGCGGCCGTGACCGTCCACAGCGCGGTGTCGCTGGACCATTCGGCCGATACCACCCGGTGGTTCAGCCGGATCCGCGGTGCCAGGCCCTCGTCCGCGACCGTCGCCTCGATGTAGTCCCGGATTGAGTCGCCGTCGGCGATGGCCTTGGCTCCGGCCCAGGGCCGGAAGGAGTAGCCGAGCGTGAACATGTCGCTGTCCGAGCGGACGCCCGGGTACCGGAAAAGATCCCAGGTGCCTCCGACCGCACCGCGGGACTCCAGGATTGTAAAAGTCTTTCCGGGTACCTCGCGTTTCAGCCGGCTGGCGAAACCTATGCCGCTCAGCCCGGCTCCAACAATCAACACATCCACGTGTTCGCTCATGAAGCCAAGCTATCGACATAAAGTTGACAGAGTCAACACTGTGTCGAGAACCCGGGCTAGGATGGGCGCATGGCTCAACGAGGAAGACGTAGCGCACGGATCTCGGGGGATGAGCGCCAGGACGCAATCCTCGTCACGGCCGAGGCGCTCCTCGGCGAGCGGGGCTTTGATGACATTTCGATCGAGGATCTGGCCCGCGGCGCCGGCATCTCCCGCCCCACCTTCTATTTCTACTTCTCGTCCAAAGACGGGGTGCTGCTGGCGCTCCTGGAGCGTGTTATCACCGAGGTGGAACACCGGGTGGGCCAGCTTCCGCGGGATTTTGACAGTGATCCCGCGGGAGCCTGGACCCGGTCCATCGGCGTGTTCGTCGAGGTGTTCACGTCCCACCGCGGCGTCGCCACCGCCGCGATCGCTGGATGCTCCCGTAACGAGGAGGTGCGGAAGCTATGGTCCAAGTCGATGCAGTCCTGGGCCGACTTCTCGACCGACGTGATTACGTCAGAGCAAGCCCGGGGCGCCGCTCCCGGGGGCATTGACGCCCACGACCTCGCAGTAAGCCTCAACCTGATGAACGAGCGGGTGATCACCGCGGTCCTCAACCAGGAGAGTCCCGCCATCGCAGAGTCCCGGGCCCTGGACGTGTTATCGACCATCTGGGTCCGCAGTATCTACGGATCCGTCCAACCGGTCAGCCCGTAACGCCCGCCTCGAAAGGAAGAACCCGAATGCCCCACATCAAGACGCTGACCGTGCTCGGTACCGGAGTGCTCGGCTCACAAATCGCCTACCAGGCCGCGTTCCACGGATTTGCCGTCACGGCCTATGACATTGACGACGCGGCCCTGGATAGGGCCCGGGCCCGCTTCGCGCATCTCGCCGGCATCTACCGGGCCCAGGTCACCGGCGCCACGGAGAGCCAGGCCGAGGCCGCCCTTGACAAGCTGAGCCTCAGCGCTGACCTCGCGGCCGCCGTCGCCGACGCAGACCTGGTGATTGAGGCCGTTCCCGAACTGCTTGAGCTCAAGCGGGACATATACCGCAAGCTCGCGGACCTGGCCCCCGCCAGGACCATCTTCGCCACGAACTCTTCGACCCTGCTGCCCAGCGACCTCAAGGATTCCACCGGCCGTCCAGACCGTTTCCTTGCCATCCACTACGCCAACAACATTTGGGCGCAGAACATCGCCGAGGTGATGGGCACCGCCGAAACCGATCCGGCCGTGTTCGACGCCGTCGTCGAGTTCGCCCGGAACAGCGGGCTGGAGCCGATCGAGATCAAGAAGGAGAAAGCCGGCTATGTCCTGAACTCGCTTCTGGTCCCGCTCCTGAATGCGGCCGCCGGCCTGCTGTTGCAGGGCGTCGCCAGCCCGGAAACGATCGACAAGACCTGGCGCATTGCCACCGGGGCGCCGAGCGGACCGTTTCAGATCTTCGACGTCGTTGGCCTGGGTACCGCGTACAACATCTCCGCGTCCTCCCCAGACGCAGGGTCCCGGGCATTCGCCCAGTATCTGAAGGAGAACTACATCGACCAGGGCAAGCTCGGCGTCGCGACGGGCGAGGGCTTCTACACCTACTGAGTCCGCCGAGTGTCGCCGCGGCGCCCTCGGAGCCGGAACGCCCGGGCTTCCGCGTCCGTGTTGGCGATCACCCTTGGTCATCGGCGCGACGTTTACAACAAGTAGAGGGCCAGAGCTGGCTGCGCGTCGTTTGTCTACCGCGAAATTCGTTGCCCGCTTTTTCCTCGCCGACAATGACCGCGGCGTTGGGCAACCCTAAAGCCGGAAGGAAATAGTCCGGAAGCCGGCGTCGTCCGTTTCCACGGTGGCGCGGACGGAAGTGTAGTCCTTGATGTGCAGCACACCGTCGGGGAGCGGGCCGGTATTCGGGCCCACTCCCACCGTGCGGATGCCGGCAGCCAGGCCGGCTGCGATCCCGGCAGGCGCATCCTCGAAGATGAGGGCGTCCGCAGGCTCTACCCCCAGCAGTTCGGCCGCCCGCAGATACCCTTCCGGATGCGGCTTGCCATGGGTGATGAGGTCGGCGGTGACGGACGTCGCAGGCATGGCCAGGCCGGCTGCGCCCATACGGATGTCTGCCAGGATCCGGTCGGCCGACGTCACCAGGGCCACAGCGTTGCCGGGAAGAAAACTCAGGAGCTCCGCGGCCCCGGGCAGCGGCAGAATCCCCTCGGTCCGGACACGTTCCATGGCGCCAAGCTCGGCTGCAAGCGCTGTGACGTCCGAACCCGCAGGGGCGAACCGGCGGACAGTGTCGATGGCCTGCACGCCGTGGGAGGTGCGTAGAATCTCGGCAGCGTCGAGGCCGTACCGGGCCGCGAACTCGCTCCATACCTGTTCCACAACGGGCGTGGAATCAACCAGCGTGCCGTCCATGTCAAACAGGACTGCACGGCAGGTGAGGGTGCGTGGAACAGCGGGAGCGGGGATAGCCATCAGCCAATCATGGCCCACCTTGATGCTGGACGGACGAGTGTTACGCGCTGATGCCGCCCCAGCTCTCCCGCGGGTGGCGTGACGCTAAACACCATATGCTGTGACGGCAACCATCGCGAGCACCACGGAACACCAGGGGGACCCATGTCGACCAGCCAGTATGGACCACAAAACGCCTATCAGCACCCGGATCAGCAGCCAGTGACGATGGGGCAGCTGCGCTGGTACATGGAGGGCATGCGGCACGCACGGCTGGCCACGGTGTTCGGCATCCTGGCGATCGTCAGCCTGGGGATCCTGTTCGGGCCGCTGGCGATATCCCAGTCAAAGAAGGCCGAGGCCTTCGGCGTTCCTGCGGCCGAAGGGCGGGTGCTCGGCTGGGTGGGGATCGGCCTGTTTATCCTGTGGGTGGTGTTCTTCATCGCCTACCTGGCTCTGATTTTCACCCTCATCGGAAGCCTCCCGAACTCGGGCATAACTGGCGCGTAGCCGCCTTACCTTAGCTTTGGGGGGACGTGCGTTTCCGGGCCGTGTCGGCCCGGCCGTGTCCGGCGGGCGGGCCCGTGGGTCCCGCCCGCCGGCTTTTCAGCCGAAGTTGGCGACGTAGCTGGGCACCCCGACTGCATCGACGGACACCGGCGCGCCGGTGTCGTTGATGACGTGGTCCAGGGTCCCGGCGCCGAGGTTGACGGTCAGCAGGCCGTGGAGCTTCACACCGGGTGTGACCGGCACCTCAAAGCCCCGCGTGGCGTGGATCGTGGGGTCCACGTTGTTATAGACGTAGCTGCCCCCGCCCCAGAGCTCGTGGGTCTTGACCGAATCGGCAACCTTGTAGCCGGCCCAGCCCAGGACGCCGTCGTGCTGCCAGGCGGCCTGGTTGGGCGCATCGTAAGGCAGCTCGTTCTGGAAGAAGACGGTCCTGCCGTTCTCGCCGTTCCAGATGACGTTGTACTGCTGGTAGTGCTCGACGAAGAGTCCGGTGGCGGTGACGTTGTCGCCGTTGACGATGACGCCGTTCTGTCCGGTGCTGACGGTCCAACCGAAGCTGCCTGGGTTGCCGTGGTCCGCGCGCCAGGCCCAGATGTGGTCCAGGAGGACGTTATCACTGTTGACCTCCAGGCTCACCGTCGCCTTGCCCACATGGGGGCCGCCGATGCGGAAGAACACATCGTGCAGCGTGGTGGGGTTGGCGGGATCACTGGTTTTGCCCGACTTGCCGGATTCGTCAGCCTTCGCGGGCTTGCCGGATTCGTCAGCCTTGGCGGGCTTGTCGGCCTTACCGATGCGCATCAGCGCGGGCGAGTTCACCTCGCCGGCATCGATGGTTACGCCGGCAATGTCGACGCCGGGGACGTCCGCGACAGTCAGCGGCACGGCGCCGTCGACGGCGGTGAGGGTGGCCATGCCGAGTCCGAGCACGACGGTGTTGGCACGCTTGACCTCGATGCTCTGGCCGACGTCGTAGATCCCCGGGGTGAGCAGCAGGTTCTTGCCGCGCGCCAGCTGGGAATTGATGGTCTTGACCGAATCGGTGGGCCTGGCCACGAAGAAGTCAGACAGTGCGATGCTGCGGCCGGCCGTCGGACCGTTTTCCCACGTGGTGCCGGCGGAGTCCTTGCGGACGGCGGGAACAAAGACGCCGTACTGACCCGCCGCGTCAACGGTGAGGTAGGGCTTCTCCCTGCTGACCGGGGTGCTGGCCAGGTTGGTGTAGGGCGGACTCGGGAAGGACTGTGCCGGGGCGCCGTTGACGCCGGAGAAGACCTGGTTCCAGACGCCGTTGGACCAGCCGCCGATGCTGCTGTCACGCACATAATACTGCTGCTGTGAGCCGTTGATGACGGTGCCGGTCTTCGAGTCGGAGATGAAGCCGCCGCTGGCGAACTGCGGCCCGGCGGTGCAGTAGTCCATCAGGGAAAGGTTGCCGCCGGTGATGTTGACCCGCCGCATGGGGGAGGCCTGTGAGGCGGCCCAGAAGTTCGCCGAGCCGCGGCAGCCCTCGAGGCCGGTGACGTTGATGGTCAAGTTGGACAGCGAGCGCCAGAAGTTGTTCAGCGCAATGCAGTTGTCCGCGGTAAGGCACCTGTTGTAGACGTCGACGTGCCCGTTGATGGTGACATCCGTGGGTGAGGCGCCCAGGCCCGCCACCTCGGTGGAGTAGCCCACCTGCACGATCAGGGGCTCGGCCGCGCTGCCGTAGGTGCCGGGCTTGAACAGCAGGGAATAGCGGTTGGAACCCATCTCGTCGTCGACCTGCTGGGCCGCAATGGCAGCGACGGTGGCCTGGATCTCGGCCACAGGCATGCTGGGGTCGAAAATCCGGACGTTGGGACCGAAGCCGGGGTCCGCGGCCTGGGGGCCGGCCGGTGCGGGGGCTTTGGGCGCAGCCGGTGCGGGGGCCGGCGGCTTGGCCGGCACCGAGGCGGCAGCGACGCCACCGCCGCTGCCGATGAGGCCAATGAGGAGGGCGACGGTGCCGGCGATGAGGCGGCCCCGGGCGCGCCGCGGCTGCGGAATCTCGCGCCGGGCGGCCCGTGGCCGAAGGGGGAAGTGGGCTAGCGGCATTGCTGGTCCTGTTCTCTGTGGGGAAGGGCTCCGCGCGTGCGGCGGTGACTTTACGTCCGTACCTTGCGCGCATGGTAGACGGTGCCGGCTGAAGGGCGGGACCCTTGCGCCAGCGCAGTGGGTGTGCCGACGTACGGACTATCGGCACGGAAAATCGGGCTGGATAAACAACGAGAGCCGGTCACGACAACAGTTGTGGGAGCGCTCCCGCATCGGTAGCCTAGCATCGCCCCCGGGCCCCGGCAAGAGTCTGGGCCGGGGGAGAAGTCCGCTCTTGACAACGGGATGTGAGGTGGGACACCATGACCGTGAGAGCGCTCCCATCGGGATCGTTCACCATGCCAACGGTGCTGTTGCCCCCAACCCAGCCACGGCGAATTGCCGCTTCCGGCCCTGCGAAGCGGATGGAATTTTGACGAAGGAGTCTTCCCCTGTGAAAAACCAAAGCAAGTTCACTGTGTTCTCTGCTGCGGCCGCCTGCCTGGCCCTGTCGCTGGCAGCCTGCGGATCGTCCGCTCCCGAAAAGGCCGGCGCTGAGGACGCCACCGGCGCCAAGCCGGTGACCCTGACCGTGGGCACCTTCAATGAGTTCGGCTACGAGTCACTCTTCGCGGAATACGAGACGTTGAATCCGAACGTCACCATCGAGCATAAGAAAGCGGCCACCACCAACGAGGCCCGCGACAACCTCACCACCCGGCTGGCCGCCGGATCCGGCCTGTCCGACATCGAAGGCGTTGAGGTGGACTGGCTGCCCGAGTTGTTGCAATACCCTGACCGCTTCACCGATCTGAGCGACCCGGCGGTCGAGGGGCGCTGGCTGGACTGGAAGGCCGATGCCGCGAAGACCGCTGACGGGAAGCTTCTGGGCTACGGCACGGATTCCGGGCCCGAGGCCGTCTGCTACAACTCCGAGCTGTTTAAGAAGGCGGGCCTGCCCACCGAGCGTGGGGAAGTCGCCAAGATGCTGGGCGGGACCTGGGAGAGCTACTTCGAGGCCGGAAAGAAGTTCAAGGCCGCCAATCCGGGCGCTGCATGGTTCGATTCCGCGGGGGCCATCTACCAGGGCATGAGCAACCAGCTGGAGAAGGCCTATGAAGAAAAAGACGGCACCGTCATTGCCACGGATAACCGGAAGGTGAAGGACACCTACAACCAGGTGCTGAAGGCCTCCACGGAGGATGGACTGTCGGCCCACCTCAAGCAGTGGAGCGACGACTGGGCCGCCGGCTTCCAGACCAAAGCGTTCGCCACCACCCTTTGCCCGGGCTGGATGCTCGGCGTGATTGAAGGCAACGCGGCCGGGGTCACAGGCTGGGACGTGGCCAACGTCTTCCCCGGCGGCGGCGGCAACTGGGGCGGCTCCTACCTGACGGTCCCCACCCAGAGCGAAAACCAGGCCGAGGCCAGGAAACTGGCCGGCTGGCTGACCGCCCCCGAGCAGCAGATCAAGGCCTTCACCGCGAAGGGCACCTTTCCGAGCCAGAAGCAGGCCCTGGAAAGCAACGAATTGCTGGGCAAGACCAACACCTTCTTCAACGGCGCCCCCACCGGCAAAATCTTCGCCGAACGGGCCAAGGCCGTTGAGGTGACCCCGTTCAAGGGCACCAAGTTCTTCGCCATCAACGACGCCATGCAGCAGGCCCTCACCCGGGTGGACGTCGACAAGACGGACGACGCCGGCTCCTCCTGGGAGAAGTTCGTCACCGCCGTAAAGTCCCTGTAAGCCATGACCGTCACGGACCGGGTCAGGCCCCGAAGCGCCGGTGGTCAGCCAACGCCGCCGGGCGGCGGCAAAAGCGTCCGCCGCCTGGCGTTCTCCCGGCAGGTCTCCAGATGGGACGTGAAGCTGTCCCCGTACCTCTACATCTCCCCGTTCTTCATCCTGTTTGCCATCACGGGTCTCTTCCCGCTGATCTACACGGGCTGGGTGTCGCTGCACAACTGGAACCTCATCGGCGGCCAGGGGAAATTCACCGGCCTGGAGAACTACGGGTTCGTCCTGGCGCAGCCGTACTTCTGGAACGCGGTGGGCAACACGCTCAGCATCTTCCTCCTGTCCTCCGTTCCCCAGGTGGTCTTAGCCCTGGTGATAGCGGCGGTGCTGGATGCGAACCTGAGGGCCAGGACGTTTTGGCGGATGGGGGTCCTGGTGCCGTTCGTCGTCGCGCCCGTTGCGGTGGGGCTGATCTTCAACAATCTCTTCGCGGACCAGTTCGGCCTGATCAACGAGATTGTGAAGGGCCTGGGGCTTGATCCGGTCCGCTGGCATTCCGAGTCGCTCGCAAGCCACACGGCAATCGCCACCATGGTGAACTTCCGCTGGACCGGCTACAACGCGCTCATCTTCCTCGCAGCCATGCAGGCCATCCCGCGGGATGTGTTCGAAGCCGCAACGATCGACGGCGCCGGCCGGCTGCGGCAGTTCTTCTCCGTGACCGTTCCGATGCTGCGGCCGACGGTGATATTTGTGGTCATCACCTCCACCATCGGCGGACTCCAGATCTTTGACGAGGCGCGGGTGTTCGACCAGTCCGGCCTCGGCGGGGCGGACCGGCAGTGGCAGACCCTGACCATGTACATCTGGGAACTCGGCTGGGGCCAGCGGAACTTCGGCCGGGCCTCCGCCGTGGCGTGGCTGCTTTTTATGATGATCGTGCTGATAGCACTGTTGAATTTCGTCATCACCAAGCGCATTGCAAGCCAGGGAGGCCGCAAATGAGCTCAATCCCCATGATCGAACAAAGCGCTGGAAAGGGCGCAGCCCGGGCCGCGGCGCGGAAGGCCGGTGCCGTCCAGGCCGGTGCCGTCCAGGCCGGGCCCCGGCGCGGACCCGGGCCCGGCGCCGGACGCAAGAAGGGCTCCTCCAGCGTCCGCCGGCCCGGGTTCCTGACCTACGGATTCTTCGGGGCCGTCCTCCTCGCATCCCTCTTTCCGCTCTATTGGTCCTTCCTCGTCGGCAGCCATGACAACACCGTCCTGAGCCGCGGCATCCCGCTCCTGCCGGGCGGCAACTTCCTCGCGAACGCGGCGAAAGTCTTCGACAGCATCCCGTTCTGGAAGGCAATGGGCAACAGCCTCATCGTCTCCGGCGTCACGGCGGTCTCCGTCGTCGCGTTCTCCACCCTCGCCGGCTTCGCCTTCGCCAAGCTCCGGTTCCGCGGGAGCAAGGGGCTGCTGGTCTTCGTCGTCGCCACCATGGCCGTGCCGACGCAGCTGGGTGTGGTCCCGCTGTTCATTGTGATGGCCAAGCTGGGCTGGACCGGCTCCCTGTGGGCCGTCATCATTCCCGGCGTGGTCACGGCGTTCGGCGTTTTCTGGATGACCCAATACCTCCGGGATGCCCTTCCGGACGAGCTCATCGAGGCGGTCCGGATGGACGGGGCATCCATGATCCAGGCTTTCTGGTACCTGGGATTCCCGGCTGCCCGGCCCGCCGCGGCCATGCTGGCCCTATTCACTTTTGTGGCCACCTGGACGAACTTCTTCTGGCCGTTTATTGTCCTTGACCCCTCAAACCCCACTCTCCCGGTGGCGCTGCAGCTGCTTCAGGCCGCACACTTTGTGGACTACTCGGTGGTTTTGGCCGGTGCCGTCCTGGCCACTGTCCCGCTGCTGCTGCTGTTCATCGCCGCAGGCCGCCAACTCGTCTCAGGAATCATGCAAGGAGCAGTTAAAGGATGAACACCACCCCGCTAGCATTCCCCGAGGGCTTTCTTTGGGGGGCGGCCACGGCCGCCTACCAGATCGAAGGGGCAGCCCACGCCGGCGGCAGAAAGGATTCCATCTGGGATGCCTTCGCCAGGGTTCCCGGTGCGGTCGCCGACGGCCACAACGGCGATATCGCCTGTGACCACTACCACCGCTCCGGCCAGGACGTGGAGTTGATGAAATCGCTGAATCTGAAGGCGTACCGGTTCTCCACGTCGTGGGCCCGCTGCATGCCGGACGGCAGGACGCCCAACCCGGAGGGGATCGCGTTCTACTCCCGTCTGGTTGATGAACTGCTGGCCGCAGGCATCACCCCCTGGCTGACGCTGTACCACTGGGACCTGCCGCAGGCGCTGGAGGACGACGGCGGCTGGGCCAACAGGGAGACCGCCCGGCTGTTCGCCGCTTACGCTGCCGTGATGCACCAGGCCCTCGGCGACCGGGTCCGCATCTGGACCACCCTCAATGAACCCTGGTGCTCGGCATTCCTTGGCTACGCGTCCGGGGTCCACGCCCCGGGCCGGCAGGAACCGGCCGCCGCCCTTGCGGCAGCACACCACCTCCTGCTGGGGCACGGGCTTGCCGCTGCGGAACTGCGCCGGCGCGACCCCGCGGCGAGCTTGGGTATTACCCTGAATCTCACCGTCGCGGACCCGGCAGATCCCGGCTCTGCGGGCGACCGGGATGCGGCCCGCCGGATTGACGGGCTGCACAACCGGATCTTCCTCGATCCGCTCTTCCGCGGCGAGTACCCCGCGGACGTCCTGGCCGACGTCGCCGGACTCGGCTTCGACGCCGTCGTGCAGGACGGTGACCTCGCCGTCATCTCGGCGCCCATGGACCTGCTGGGCGTCAACTACTATCAGGGCGAGGCCCTCACGAAGGCGGCGGGCCCCGCCGAACACCGGGGCCGCCCGGATGCCGTAACGACGACAGCGCAGGCCGCGCCGGCGTCGGACGTCCGGCCGGAGGCATCTCCCTTCGTAGCAGCCGACGGCGTGCACTCGGTGCCGCGCGGACTGCCGGTGACCGGCATGGGCTGGGAGGTCCAGCCCGAGGGCCTGTACCGGTTGCTCATGCGGCTCCAGCGCGAGTACACCGGTCCGGCCGGCATCCCGATCTACATGACGGAGAATGGAGCCGCCTACCCGGACGCCCCCGACGCCGACGGCTTCGTCGACGACCAGGACCGGCTGGCCTTTTTTGACGCGCACCTGCGCGCAGTCCGGGATGCGATCGACGGCGGCGCGGACGTCCGCGGCTATCTCGCCTGGTCGCTGCTGGACAATTTCGAATGGGCCTACGGTTACCATCAGCGCTTCGGACTGGTCCGGGTGGACTACGAGACCCTGGCACGGATCCCCAAGGCGAGCGGCCTCTGGTACGCGAAAGTGGCGGGGGCGAACGCCGTACCTGCAGCCCGAGGCTGATCCCGTCAGGCTGATCCCGTCAGGGGGGAGGCCGGGGATGTCGTATTCTCAAAGTGATGAGCGAACAGACCCGCCCGAGTCTCCGGGCCGAACCGGCCAGGCCCAGCCCCACCCTTGAAGACCTAGCGAGGGCGGCGGGCGTGTCCCGGTCCACCGCCTCGCGGGCCATCAACGGCGGTTCCCGGGTCAGCCCGGAAGCCCAGGCGGCCGTTGACGGCGCGGTTGTTGCCCTTGGCTATACCCCGAACCGGGCGGCCCGCAGCCTGGTCACCCGCCGGACCTCATCCATCGCCCTGGTCATCAACGAACCCGACGCGCGCGTCATGATGGACCCGTTCTTCGCCGCCGTCATCACCGGGGTGACGGAGGCACTGCGCGAGACCGACATGCAGCTGGTCCTGCTGATGTCCCGGGCGGGCGGCGATCCCTCCCGGACGGTCCGCTACCTGCGCGGCGGCCACGTCGACGGAGCCATAGTGGTCTCGCATCACCAAGCCGATGGCTGGACCGAAGAGCTCGCCGCTTCCGGGCTGCCTACCGTGTTCATTGGACGGCCGTGGAATACGGGCCTCGGCATCCACTACGTCGACGTGGACAGCTTTCAGGGCGCCCGGCTTGCCGCGCTTCACCTGGTGGCCGCCGGGCGCACCCGGCTCGGAACCATCACCGGCCCGCTGGATATGACGGCGGCCGCGGACCGGCTGGCCGGCTGGCACGCCGGTCTCAGTGAAGCCGGGCTGCCGCCGGGTCCGGTTGCGCACGGAGACTTCACCGCCGCCGGCGGCACCGTGGCCGCCGAACAACTGCTGGCCCAGGACGGCCGCCTGGACGGCATCTTTGCCGCTTCCGATCTCACGGCCCGCGGCGCGATCATGGCCATCCAGGCCTCGGGGCGTGCAGTCCCCGCGGATGTCGCCGTGGTGGGTTTTGACGACCACCTCCCGGCGCCGGGCGACCTGCCGCTGACCACCATCAACCAGCCGATGGTGGAAATGGCCGCCCGGGCGGGCCGTCTGCTCCTCGCGGACATCGAAGACCCGGGGGCCAGCCGGGATCCGGTCATCTACCCCGCCCGGCTTGTGGTGCGGGCAAGCAGCACACCGCAGGCCGGCCAGTAGTCATTTTCGTTAGTTCGTCGGGGGTCAGACGGAGTCTGGAGCTTTTCGCGCGCGTGTCCTGCCAGCGGGACATGCTCATTCTTCGCACCCGGGACCGGGCACAATGCCACTATGTCCGCCCGCTGGCCCCGGCACGGGGCACGTCCCTTCGGGCCGGTGCGCCGTTCAGCTGGACATGCCCATTCTTTGCACCCGGGACTGGGCATAATGGCACTCTGTCCATTCGCTGACCCCGGCGCGGGGCATGTCCCTTCGGGCCGGTGCGCCGTTCAGGGGGACATGCTCATTCTTCGCACCCGGGACTGGGCATAATGGCACTCTGTCCATTCGCTGACCCTGGCGCGGGGCATGTCCCGGAGCCCGGCCACCGAGCCCGGACCCCGACGAACTAAGAAATGCCCACCAGCCTCCGGCGGCGCGTGGATGCCGCCGTCGTACACCTATGGTCCGGGTGCCGGCAGTGGTTAGATGTAAGCGTGGAAGGGACAAGGCTCGACACAGCGGGACCGACGGATGGCGCAGCAATGCCGAAGACCGACTTTAAGAAGGAGCTCGACAGCTACCGGGCTGACTTCCATAAGTTCCGCGTCGTCCAGGTACCCGCACTGCAGTACCTCATGATCGACGGCCACGGCGATCCAAACACCAGCCCGGAGTTTGCCGACGCGACTGCTGCGCTCTACCCGGTCGCCTACGGGCTCAAGTTCGCCAGTAAGCGCGAGCTCGGCAGGGACTATGTTGTGATGCCGCTGGAGGGCCTATGGTGGGCGGACGACATGCGATCCTTCACCTCGGCCCGCGACAAGGCCACATGGAACTGGACGCTCATGATCATGGTTCCGGCCTGGATTACCCGCGAAATGTTTGTGGCGGCCGTGACCAGGATTGCCGCCGGCGACCCGCCGGCAAGCCTCGACAGGCTGCGCCTCGAGACTCTCGAAGAGGGCACTTGCGTCCAAACCCTGCACATCGGGTCCTACGACGATGAGGCTGATGTTCTAGATCGGATGCACCACCAGTTCATCCCGGACCACGGCCTCCGTATGGTCAAGAAGCACCACGAGATCTACTTCAGCGACTTCCGCAAAGTTGCTCCCGACAAACTACGGACCGTACTCCGGCACCCTGTCGAACCCGAGTAGGCAAGGTTGAACCCGAGTGAGCAAGGTTGAACCCGACTGAGCAAGTCCCAAACGTCGGCCGAGGTATTGCGGGCCCGGCCCGTCCAAACGACGGTGCTGCTGCTGATCTTTCGCTGCCCGCCACCGGCAGAACTGGCATGCAGCCGCAACGGAAAGTACCGTCGTCGTAAGAAAAGATTCGCAATCGGGCAGGGGCGGCATGGCTAAGAACAGCAAAAACCGAAACAAGGGCAAGGGACCCGCGCGCACGATCGGCCCCGGTTCGCAGGGCTCCGGATCCGTTTCCCTGAGCACGTTCCGGGCCGGCCGTGCCCTGGATGCGCTCACGCCGGCGTTCGTCCAGTGGTTCGACGACGGATCACCCGGCGCTGCCGCTGCCGCCGTGGGATGCCTGAAGCAGGTTGAAGCCGTGATGGGCCGCTATCTTGAGGGCACGGCCGCCGCCGAGGTTACAGGCTTCGAGGGAATTCCCTTGGCGATCGCGATCTCGGCTGAGGTTGCTGCCGTTGCTGACCGCTCGGCCGGAGAGATGGCGGACGTCGAGAACGCCGTCTTCGTCGTGGATGCAGTCCGCGCCTACGTTGATTTCCTGTCCGAAACGGGCCGGTGGAGTGGCCCGGCGGATCAGCTGGCCGAAATCATGGAGTTCTTCGATGACCTCGCGGAGGGCGACGACGGTCATCAATATCTTGAGGTGCCGGATTTCCCGGACGAACAGGCGCTGGAAGTCTTCTCCGGGCTGCCGCTGATCCAGCAGGCCACGGCGCTGTTGGAATGGATCGGAGACGGGAAGCCCGTCACCGGCACCGGGGCGCTCCGCCTGCGGGACATTGAAGCGGCGGCTGCCTGTGTGGGCGTCGCCGTCAAGGGCGCGGCCGGCAAGGGCGCGGCCGGCAAGGGCGCGGCCGGCAAGGGTGCGGCCGGCAGGGGCGCGGCCAGGCGGGCGGATTCCCCGCTGCCGGGCACCGCGGGTTCGGCGGAGGACGTGCCAACGGTCCGGAGCATGTATGAGGTGCCGCAACTGGCGAAGATGTGGGCTGCGCTCGAAGCCGCCGAGCTGATTGAGTTCATGTCAAAGAAAGTGGTGCCGTTCGAGGATTCCGGCGCTTTCCTGACCGGCGGGACTTCGGAGCGGCTGGAGGAACTGGTGTTTTTCGTTGACCAGTATCTGGAGACCGCGGTGCTCGGATGGGACCCGGAACAGCCGTGGGAACAGCTGGTCTCCGGGCTGCAGGCGTCGATCCTGCTCGCGGCGGCAACCGCGGATCCGCCTGAGAAGGCGAGGGTTCTGGCCGCCCCGGACAACGCGCCGGCGGCGGAAAAGGCGATGGCCGGCCTGCTCACCGGCATGGCCCTGCGGCGTCTGGAAGACCTCGCCGGGCTGGGGCTGCTGAGCATCGACACACACTTCCGGGTGCCGCCGGCCCTGATCCGCTGCGTCGCGAACGTCTTCGACGACGAGCGGGTGCTGGCTGACCTGGGCATTGCTCCGGCCCCCGAATATGCCGGTCCGGACCCGGTGGAGGAGAACCCGTTTGTACGGCAGGCGCCGGCGCCGGTGAAGGGGAAGGTGATTATGCGGCAGACGCCAGCGCCGGTGAAGGCGGCGCCGGTAGCGCGGCAGGCCGCGGCGCCGGTTCTGCAGCTGAAAATCATGCTCGACGACTCGAAGCCGCCCATCTGGCGGCGTGTCCTGGTTCCGGCCGGCATGCCGCTGACTGAGCTGCACCAGGTGATCCAGGCGCTGTTCGGCTGGTACGGCTATCATCTGCACCACTTCCAGGCCGGGGGATTCCGCGGCCCCACGTACGCGCCGGCAGACCCGGACGGCAGGGACGATTTCTACGGCGACTCTTCCCTCGACGAGGCGGCCGTGACAGCCGGCGAACTGCTGCCGGACGTGGGCAGCACCCTGAGCTACACCTATGATTTCGGCGACAACTGGGTGCACGCCATCACGGTGGAAAAAATCCTGGCGGACGACGGCGGCGGGCGGCTCCCGCGGTGCACCGCGGGGCGCGGTGCGGCGTCGGCGGAGGACAGCGGCGGCATCTGGGGCTGGACGAATATCGTCCAGGCGGTTAACGACCCGGGCCACGAAGAGCACAAGGAGTACCGGGAGTGGTTGGGCATGCGGCCGGGGGACTCGCTGGACCCAAAGGCCTTCGACACGGAGGAGGCCAACCGGGGCCTGGCCAAATTGTTCTGACGGCTGACGGCGTCCGCAGCCCGGCCACCACTGACGATCGATGCTGTCAATTGACGTGCGCCGTCGCTGCAGGCCCGAGCCGTTCGGCCGTCAGCGCTGAAGTCCCGGTGCGGAAAGTGTTGAGTGTCGCACCATGGCGGAGTAGCGTGACAGCAGGTGTCAACACGCATCACACGGACTCGGGAGCGATCATGGCATATGTGACCCGTCGACTGTTTGCCGTCGCGGCGGCTCTGGCGCTGAGCGTGACGGGCGGCGCCGTCGCCAGCCCCGCGTTCGCCGACCCGCGGGAGACGGTGAAGACACCGACCGCCACCGGGTCCGGCGGCGCCGTGAGCACCGTGGACCCGGAGGCATCCGCCGCAGCGATTGAGGTCCTCCGCAAGGGCGGCAACGCGGCGGATGCCGCCGTCGCCGCTGCCGCGACCCTTGGCGTGACCGAGCCGTACAGCGCCGGGATCGGCGGCGGCGGCTACTTCGTGTTCTACGACGCGAAAACCGGCAAGGTCGGCACGATCGACGGCCGCGAGACCGCACCGGCAGCGACGCCGCGCGACGCGTTCATCGATCCGGCGACCGGCCAGCCCTACCGCTTTACGCCCGAGCTGGTCACGAGCGGGGTCTCCGTCGGCGTCCCCGGCACACCTGCCACCTGGGAGCGTGCCCTCGACCGGTGGGGAACATTGAGTCTCGGCGATGCACTCAAGCCTGCCATTAAGGTGGCGTCCCGGGGCTTTGTGGTCGACGGGACGTTCCGCCAGCAGACGCTCGATAACAAGCTGCGTTTCGAGGCGTTCACCTCCACGAGCAAGCTTTTCCTGCCGGGCGGCGACGCCCCCGCCGTCGGCAGTCTCTTTCGGAACCACGACCTCGCCGAGACGTACAAACTCCTCGCGAAGAAGGGCACGCGCGGCTTCTACGCCGGCCCGCTCGCGGCGGAGATCGCGTCCACGGTCCAGGCGCCGCCGAAGACTGCCGGAACCACGCTGCCCGTCCCGGCCGGTCACCTGACGACGGCGGATCTCGCCGCCTACCGCGCCCTGGATCAGGCACCCGCCCACGTTGAATACCGCGACCTGGACGTCTACGGCATGGCGCCGTCGAGCAGTGGTGGCACTACCACCGGCGAGGTGCTGAACATCCTGGACACCGTCAACCTTTCCGGGATGCGCCCGCCCGGCGCCCTGCACCACTACCTCGAGGCGAGCGCGCTCGCCTTCGCGGACCGCGGCAAGTACGTGGGCGACCCGGCGTTCAACAAGGTCCCCACCGCCGCGCTGACCGACCCGCTGTTCGGCAAGGAGCGGGCCTGCCGGATCGACCCGCTGCAGGCGGCTGCGAAGCCCGTCGCACCGGGGGAGGTGTCCGCGTACGACGGCGTGTGCCCGGGCGCCGCCGCGGCGCCCGCCGACGAAAAGGACACCGAGAACATCTCTACGACCAACCTGACGGTCGCGGACAAGTGGGGGAACGTGGTGGAGTACACCCTCACGATCGAGCAGACCGGCGGCTCCGGGATGGTGGTGCCGGGCCGCGGCTTCCTGCTCAACAACGAGCTGACCGACTTCTCCACCGTGTACAGTCCGACCGACCCAAACCGGATCGAGCCGGGGAAGCGCCCGCGCTCGTCCATGTCGCCCACCATCATCCTCAAGGAGGACAAGCCGTTCCTGGCGCTCGGCTCGCCCGGCGGTTCGACCATCATCACCACCGTCCTGCAAACGATCCTGAATCGGGTGGATCTGGGCATGAGCATCTCCGAAGCCATCGCAGCACCGCGTGCCTCGCAACGGAACACGGCAAGGGTCACGGCCGAGCCGGGGTTCATCGCGGCCTACGGAAACCAGCTGGCACCGTACGGCCATCAGTTCACGCCGTCGGGTGATGCGTTCACCTCGGCGGCAGAGATCGGCGCCGCGACCGCAATCGAGTTCCTTTCCGACGGGCGCATGGTCGCCGCGGCCGAGCCGGTGAGGCGCGGGGGCGGCTCGGCGATGGTGCTCAAACACTAACCGAAGTAGGGCCCTGTCCGGGGGTGCGGCTTCCATGCGAGCATTAGGGCATCACCGAAAATGCACTGGGACGGGACCCGATGAAATCCAACGAACTGCTGCTGGACGCCTTCGGGCGGATCCGTGAGGCCGTGGCCGCCGCTCTTGAGGGGCTCGACAACGGGTCCCTGCTGCGCCGGCCCGCCGGCAGTGGAAATTCGCTTGCGTGGCTGATCTGGCACCTCAGCCGGGTAGAGGACGCGCAGCTGGCTTCCGCCGCAGGCCTGGAACAGGTCTGGACCTCACAGGACTTTGCGGGCCGCTTCAACCTGCCGCTGCCCCAGGACGGCACCGGCTATGGCCACACAAGCGGGCAGGTCGACGCCGTTAAGGCCCAGCCGGAGCTCTTGCTCGAATACTACGACGCCGTTCACCGGCAGACCACGGAGTTCCTGACGACCCTCGGCGACGAGGACCTCGACCGTATCGTCGACACCCGCTGGGACCCGCCCGTCACGCTCGGGGTGCGGCTGCTCAGCACCATTGCCGATTGCCTCCAGCATGTGGGGCAGGCCGCGTATGCCAAGGGATTGGACCCCGCCCGCGCAGTCTAGGGCGCGCTGGTGCCGGTCGTCCCGGGACCGGGGGGGCCGGCAGTCCCTGTGCCGGGGCCGGCAGTAACTGCCGCCGCAACCAAACGATCGAAGCTGGCGGTCCCGTTCTCCGGAGGCACTACGGTAAAGACCGCAACCCATTTCTCGGAGGCATTCTTCTCCAGCGTTGAAGCCCGAGCCACACGCAGGGTCAGACCGGGTACCCCGCTGACCACGAGCGGAAGCTTCTCCCCGCTCTTGGTCAGGCGCCGGAACTCCTTGACCGACAATTGGTCGCCGGGGGTGTTTGTCACCTCGGCGATGGTGTCGTTTACCCTCTTCGTCAGGGCCCGCGTAAATGTCCTCTGACTCGAGACCGCAGGAATCGTGAGTATTGCCGGGAGTATGATCATGAACAGCAAGACGGCACCGAAACTTCTGAGGCCGGGCACGAGGACCATCAGGATCAGGCCCAGAATCAAGCCAACGATACTGAGCAGGACGAACCTGATCACAGGAGTTTCGCCTGGTTTCTTCGACCACCGAACCAGAGCGACGTTATTCTTACGGGACCTGTCCTGCAGCGATTTTTCCATGATTAGTACCCCTTCACTTCCATCAGCGCTTCGGCCAGGATGACTGCCTCGCGTGCTTGCTTGAGATCGCTCAGCAGACCCATGTCCGGCAATGCTGAGGTGGCATCGGTTGAACCGGTGAGGGCAGAAAATATGCTGCTCAGCTTTTCACGGTCCTGCGACAGCATTCGGGACGAATTCAGTTTGACTCTGCTTAATTCGAGCTCCAGCAGGGACTTGTCGATCGCCGCGCGACGCCTTTGCATGACCGATATCTTTTCGGTAAGGCGCTGGACCTGGCCGCGGAGCATCGATTCCATTTTTGCTGCCACGTCGTGGAGTTCGCTCAGATCGGTATACGACTGTGGCGGCCCGGAGTGCCGGGCGAGTTGCCAGCTGACGTAGTGGCGCCGCCGTTCCCATTCCCGGACGGCGGCTTCGTGTGGTCCAAGAAGCAATGAGACGGCTGCCAGCGCTTTATCCAACGACCCCGCCCGCGTGCTCAGCCTTGTTGTGGCGGTGTCCAGCCGCGACACGAATGCGTCGTAGTTGTCATGGGCCGTGGTGCTCTGGGGTTTCATCAGCCACCAGCACGCTGTGGCGCCGCGCCGCCCAGGCATTCCAAGCCAGGACGGAGGGGAATCTCCCGCCGGTGTGTGCCCCCAACTCTCATGGCAAGAGAATAGATGCTCCGGGCGCGTTGAGATAGAGTCCGGCGTCGTCTGCGCCCGGAACTTCAGGGCGTCCGAAGGAATTCGCGCGGACCTTGACACTGACGTTCGCGGTGCCGGGCCCCCAACAGTCCAGACTGCGTACCGAGTGACCGGGCCCGACTGTGCATCGGCCAGATCCGCCCTATCACGGCCCGGAGCAATTTGCGGCTCGTCGTGGGCACAAACTATTGGCCATTGACGTCGGGGTTTCGGCCGTGCTGGAAATGGCCGCCGGCGTAATCGCGGGCAGGATTCCCCGGAGGAACAGTTGCGATATTTTCAGGCCGATGCCCTGCGGACCGCTGAAGATATGGGCGTGTCCGGCACAGGGCAGCCGCCCTCTTCACCAACCGTTGTCCGGGAGACACGGAGGGCCTAGGATGTGGCTGCAGCCCCACACTGGGGACCACCTCCGGGACCTGCCCTCAAAAAGTTTCCGACACATCGTCGGATGCCCCAGTCCTGGACAACACTGGACGGGAAAGACTATGGCCAAGTATCTGTTCGAAGCCAACTACGTGGGCGAGGGCATCAAGGGCCTCATGCGCGAAGGGGGAACGAAGCGCCGTGATGCGCTCGTCGACGCCCTCAAATCCGTGGGAGGATCGCTCGAATGCTTCTACTACGCGTTCGGGGAGACCGACGTGCTGGGGGTCCTCGAGGTCCCACAGCCGTCCGACGCCGCCGCGCTGTCGCTCATGATCAACTCAACGGGCTCTGTGAACGTGCGTCTGAAGCCGCTCATGACGCCGGAGGATCTTGACGACGCGGCAAAGAAAACACCGACTTACCGGGCTCCAGGGCAGTAGTGCGCCAACTGCAACCGACATTCCGGTCCGCGCCCTGCTCTTCACACTGATCGCACAGGTGACCGCGAGGGCGGCAGCCGGGCGGATAGCTGCCCGGCGTCGTCAGGGCTGCCTCCCAGTTCGCAGAACCAGGTGACCCGGAGACGGAGGGCAGCCGGGCTGCCACAGTCCGGCGGTGCACCGCTGTGCCGGGGGATGAGGTTCCACTCGCCGGCCCCGCCCCGGAACATCGTCGCCGCCCCCAACGTGCAGGGCGAACGGTTTTTTGTGCCGCGGCGTTGCGATTACCGGCTTCTGACTGCAACGCAGTCACATACGGCCCGTTATGCCCTGTCGGATGGGCCGTAAGTGACCCCGCGTTGCTGTTGGCGGCGGCGGCTTGCCGCTCCGGAGGATCTTGGACCGGTGGCGGTGAGGCGGGGGTGGGTCCGGTGACGTTCGGCTCAGACCTGATCTCCGCAGCTTCGTTCCCCGCACCTTCGCCCGGCTCAGACCTGATCTCCGCAGCGTCGTTCCCGGCGGTGGTGTTTCCGGCGGCTTCATTCCCGGCGGTGGTGTTCCTGGGAGTGGTGGTGCGGTGGAGTGGTAGGTGTGGCCGGTGGGGGTGGTGAGGTCGATGGTGTGCCTGTGATGGGAGGTGACGTCGGGCCCGGGTCGGGGTTTGGCGGTCCAGCCGGGGTTTTCTTTGGTGTGGTTGCAGGCTTCGCAGAGTCCTGCGCCGTTGGTCCGGGTGGTGGTGCCGCCGTGGTGCCAGGGGATGATGTGGTCGTAGTGGCGGATGGGGGCGTCGCAGTAGGGGGTGCGGCAGGTGTCATCGCGGGTCTGGATGAAGCGGCGGAGCCCGGGTGGGAAGAGCCGGGCGCGGGAGTCCATGCCGATCAGGTCCCCGGTGCCGGGGGCGGTGTAGAGCCGGCGGAGGAAGAGGTTGAACGCCGCGTCATCGTTGACCGTGGCCCCGGCCTTGGCGGTGTGGTTGAGGATGTTTCGTGCCCAGCCGGCGGGGACGATGCCGTAGCCGGGGAGGCGGGCTGGTTCGGAGTCGCCCTGGAGGAGGGTACGGTCGGTCATGATGAGCTGGAGTTCGATTCCGGTGATCCCGCCGGGGGTGCCGGTAGTCCGTTCGACGAGGCCGTCGGCCATGAGTTGGCCGCGGGAGCGGGGGTCCCCGGCGGCGCGCAGTGAATCGGCGTGCCGGGTCAGGGCGGTGTACACCGCGACGCCGTCGGCGACCGGGAGCAGCGCGGTGAGGCAGGTCATGGTGTCCGGGGCGGGGCGGAGGCTGA